>JAUNAY010000025.1 GCA_030527385.1 Fusobacterium sp.
ATTTATAAGAAAATACTGTTCTATCTTGTCCTAATCTATAAGCTCTATCTATGGCTTGATTTTCAACCGTTTTATTCCACCAAGGATCATAAATAAATATTGTATCAGCAGCTGTAAGATTTAATCCTACCCCTCCTGTTTTTAATGTCATTATAAATACTTTATATTTGTTATCTTTTTGAAACTTATCAACTAACGCTTGTCTATCTTTAGTACTTCCTGTCATTGATAAATAGTTTATATTATATTTTTTTAAATCTTCGCAGATATTATCAATAGAGTTAATATAGTTAGTAAATACCAATACTTTATGTCCGTTCTCTACTGCTTCAAGAATATTATTTACAAGAACCTCTCTCTTACTTGACATAACTCCATTACTTTTAGCTTCTGGACAACTTGTTATCTGTCTAAGTTCGTTAAGTGCTTGTAATATAAAAAATTGTGTTTTTCCTATTCCATTCTCTTTTATTTGACTATTAACCATTTTATAATAATAACTTCTTCTCTCTTCATAAAGCTTTTTCTGTTCTGGATTCATCTCTATAAACATAGTTTTTTCTATCTTATCTGGAAGATCTTTTAAAACTTCCTTTTTAACTCTTCTTAATATAAATGGATATATTTTCTTTTTTAACTCCTCTATCGCTTCTGGATCATTCTCCTTTTGAATAGGAACTGCATAGTAAGTATTAAACTCTTCAGCTGTTCCAAACATAGCTGGATTTAAAAATCTAAATAATGAATATAGCTCTCCAAGATTATTTTCTATTGGTGTTCCACTCAAAGCTATTCTATTTTTAGAATTAAGAAGCATTATTGCCTTTGTTGTTTGAGCATTTATATTTTTAATATTTTGTGATTCATCAAGAATTATAGTATCAAATTTCATCTCTCTTAATGATTCAATATCATTTCTTATTGTTCCATATGTTGTTAAAATTACACTGTTCTTTTTAATTATATCCACATTTCTAAAGTTTCCATAATATATACCAACTTTTAACTTAGGGCTGAATTTTTTTATCTCTCCCTCCCAGTTATATATTAAACTTTTTGGCATTATTACCAAACTTTTTTTCCCTTTAACTTCGTGTAATCTTGTAAGTACCGATATTGCTTGAAGAGTTTTCCCAAGCCCCATATCATCAGCTAAACACCCTCCTAAATTATTATCCATTAAGTAAGCTAACCATTTATATCCATACTCTTGATATTCTCTTAGTTTAGCTTTTACTTTTGGAGGTTCAATATCATAATCTTTTACGTTATTTATTCCTTTAAAGAAATTTCTACTTCTATTCATCTCTTGAGTAAATATTTTATCTTCTATCAATTCTTCTATTAAAGGTAGATCAAAGAAAGAAAGTTTTACCTTTTTCTTATCGCTATCTTTAAATAATCTTTCTAACTTTTCAATATATTTTCTATTGATTAAAGCACTTGTTCCATCACTAAGAACTATATATGAATCCTTTTTATATGACGATAAAACATCTAGTATAGAGAATTTTTCTCCCTCTATTTCAAGCTCTACCTCTCCCTCAAGGAAATCTATTGAATGACTAAAGTTTCCAATAACCTTTGGTTTTACAGCTTTTATATTATACTTTCTCAACTTGTCAGTTCCAACAACTTTATATTTTGAAGCTAACTGTAACAACTCTTTTGTAATAAACTCTTTTGCAAGTTTTTCTTGTAAAATTATAAGATTGTCTTCATCAAGATAAAATCCTGACTTCATCTTGATATTTCTTTGAAGTTTTGTTAATATCTTTACAATCTCCTCTACTGCTTCTGGAAGTTTGCTAAGATCTATTTCACTTATAAATATCTTCTTTTCAAGATTGTTCACAACTGCAGTTTTTGTTATTTCATTACTTTTTAAAAACTCATAATCCATTGTTGAAACAGCCACATTTATCTGCAAGTACAAACTATTATCTTGAGATATTTTTTCTATAATAAGTTGAGGTATAGGAGTGTTCTTCTCTCCCTCAATAATTTTGTAATCTAAATATTCTATCTCTACATTTTTAAAATATTTAACTGTCATTGTTATAAAGTTCTCAAGCTCTTTTTTATTTATTATCCCTATAAGTTCCTTCAATGTATGTAAATTATTTTCTTCAAAAGGTAGAAGATAAAAAATTCCGTCTCTTTCTAATATTTCCTCTGTTACTATTTTAAAATCACTATATGTTTCATTTAACAATAGCTCCGTATACAATATATTTGTATCTTCCTCTTTTTCTTTAATAATCAAAGTCAAAATATTATTATCTTTTTTCCATTTAATAGGAATCATATCTTCATTTACAAATTTTTCATTATCAATAAGGTATTGAATTAGATTTGAGTGTTCACTAAGGTAAGCCTCTTGATACTCCTTTTCCCAGTCAATAAAGAAGCTGTCCTCCTTTATCCCCTTAATATAAGAAAGTACAGCTTTCATCTTATTATCTTTTTCTTCTATATCTTCGTCTATATCTATAAAATCTAAATTTTCTACTATTTCATCTCTGTTTAAAACAGGAATCACATATTTTCCTTTTTCATCTTCTTTTAACATTATATAAATATCTTCTAATCTGTATTCTTTCTTTTCCCAGCTCATAATCATTCCTTACTATAAATTTAATCATTTAATGTATATTATACCAAAAATGATAACTTTTATCAATCTTGTATAATTCTTTTTACTTTATTTTAATATTAACTAATAATTTACCTCTTCTAAAATATTCTCTATTGACAAAATTTTTGTCTTAATAGAGGAATACTCTTTTCTAAACTTTTCTATCTCTGTATAACCTTTATCAAAGTGCATAGGTACAAAATATTTAGGTTCTAATTTGTTTATAAAATATTCTCCACCTTTATACATATTTTCTTCTAATCTTGGATCTACAGGAAAAAATGTTATATCTATTCTTCTATTATTGTTTTCTATATCTTTTATTATTTCTTGAAACTTATCTTTCATATATTTTTCTTCTTCTAAAGTATCATCTGTCCACGCCCACCAGTTCAAATCTCCTGCATAAAACAATACCTTTTCTTTGAGTTCTATCCAAAAAGATACTCCCTCATCTGTCGAACCATAAGTCTTTATATTTATATCTAAAATCTTTTTCTCTTGATTTTCCTCCAAAAAAGTTATATCTAAATTTTTTAAATTAGTTTTTATATCTGAACTAAAAATATATTTAATATCATTATTAAGCTCATACCAATTTAATATTTCTGGATTAAAATGATCATAATGAATATGTGAAGCAAAAATATATACTTGTTTATCTTTTCTTTTTACAAAATCTAAAATATCTATTTTTGAATCTGATTTTTTAGGAGTTTTATAATAATCAAAAATTAAGATGTTTTTTTCATCTTCAACCACAAAACAACTATGATAAATATAATATATTTTCATTTTTTCACCTCACTATTTTTCGACTATATATTATATCACGATTTTTAAAAATCTAAAATGTTTATTTTAAACTTTTTCAGTCTTCTTTATTTTTTATTGACTTTATAAGCAAGTTAGTATATCTTTAAAGTATATTTTACTTAGGAGGTGCTTTATGAATTTTGTATTTAATCATTTTAATTTTAATGTTTTAGATTTAGAAAAAAGTTTAAAATTTTATGAAGAAGCTCTTGGATTAAAAGAGATAAGAAGAAAAGTAGCTAATGATGACAGTTTTATTCTTGTTTATTTAGGAGATGACAAAACAAATTTTTCTCTTGAGTTAACTTGGTTAAGAGATAGAAAAGAGCCTTATGATCTAGGAGATGAAGAGTTCCATTTAGCTCTTGTCACAGATGATTTTGACAGTGCCTATGCAAAACATAAAGCTATGGATTGCATAGCTTATGAAAATCCTAGTATGGGTATTTATTTTATCACTGACCCCGATGGATATTGGATTGAAATAGTGCCACAAAAAAAATAATTAAAACAAATGGGAGTCGCTTTAAGCAACTCCCTTTAATATTTTTACTCTTTTTCTGCATTTTTCTTTTCAAAACTAATAAGAATTGGTGATCCTTCAAATCCAAATGATTCTCTAAATTTATTTTCTATATATCTTGCATAAGAGAAGTGAATCAATTCTGGATAGTTACAGAATAGTACAAATCTTGGTGGTGCAACTGATACTTGTGTAGCATAGTTGATTTTTACTACTCTTCCTTTTCTTGTTGGTGGATTATTCATCAATACTGCTTCTTTTAGCACAGTATTTAGAAGTCCTGTTGAAATTCTCTTAGTATATTCTTCGTAAATTGTATCTGATATTTCAAGAATTTTTGTTGTTCTTTGCCCAGTCAAAGCTGATACAAATTCAATAGGTGCATATGAAAGGAATGGAAGTTCTGCATATAACTCCTCTCTCATACTTTTCATTGTAACCTTATTTTTATCTACTAAATCCCATTTATTTACTACAACTACTATCGGTTTTAACTCTTCAGCAGCTATTCCTGCAATTCTTTTATCTTGCTCTGTAAGTCCCTCTTGTCCGTCCAACATAAGTATACATACATCTGCTCTTTTTATTGTTTTTATAGCTCTTAAAACTGAATAGTATTCTAAGCTTTCCTCTACTTTTGATTTTCTTCTAATACCAGCAGTATCTATAATCATATATCTCTTATCATTATACTCTACAACTGTATCTATTGCGTCTCTTGTTGTTCCAGCTATATTACTTACTATTGTTCTTTCCTCTCCTGACAATCTATTTACAAGAGATGATTTTCCAGCATTAGGTTTACCAATGATAGCAAGTTTTAAAACGTCCTCTTCCTCTTCTGGAAGTTCAATTTTTTCTACCATTTCTGTTACTAAATCAAGCAAATCTCCAAGGTTTACCTTGTGTCCCCCTGAAATAGGTACTAAGTTTTCAAATCCAAGTCCCCAGAAATCATATACATCATCTTGTTGTTCCACAAAATTATCAATTTTATTTACACAAAGAATAATAGGCTTTTGTTTTTTTCTAAGTATATATGCTATCTCTTCATCTAATGGATTTACACCTGCTTTTCCATCAACTACAAAAAGTATAACATCAGCTTCATTCATTGCCACTTCTGCTTGCTCTTTTATCTTAGTCATCATAAAATCGTTGTTTCTTGGCTCAAGTCCCCCTGTATCAACGATTACAAACTCTGTTCCATTCCACTCTGTTTCTCTATAAAGTCTGTCTCTAGTAACACCTGGCATATCGTCAACTATTGCAACTCTATCTCCTACTAAGTTATTAAAAAGTGTTGATTTACCAACGTTTGGTCTTCCAACTATTGCAACAATAGGTTTCATTTTTTACCTCCCTATAATATTTATCTTCTCTTATTATTATTTTCTCTCGGAATTAAGATATCCTTTTGTTTTTGTTTTTTTCCATTATCCTTTTCTACAAAAAGTTTTTTTCCTGTAAATGGATTCATCTCTGTATAGTACATCAATGTAGAATATGTTGATGGAGTAGGTGTAAATACCTGTACCTGCTCTGGATTTACTCTCAACTCTGACGATGCAAATCTCTTTAAATCAAGCATATCTTTCTCATTACAACCTGGGTGTGCTGCTATTAAATAATAAGTCAAAAATTGTTTTTTCCCAAGTTTTTTATTTATTTGATAAAATCTTTCTTTAAACTCTTTTAATGGTGCTTTTCCCTGTTTTCCCATAAGAGAAAGCACTTTGTCTTCTGTATGTTCTGGAGCTATTTTCATTTGTCCAGATATATGATCTTTTATTATCTCCTCTGTATATAGCTGTCCACATCTATTATCATCTAAAATCATATCATATCTTATTCCAGATGCAATAAATATTTTTTTAATTTTATCTATACTTTTTAATCTTCTTAAAAGATCTATCTGTTTAGTATGATCTATTTTTAATGCTGGACATTTTTGTGGATACAAGCATCTTCTATGCTGACAAGCACCAAATTTTAACTTTTTCTTACACTCAACTTGATACATATTAGCAGTAGGTCCCCCAACATCAGCTATATTCCCTTTAAATTTTTTCATTTTGGTAATCTCTTTTACCTCTTCTACTATTGAATCCTCTGTTCTTGAAATTACCGTTCTTCCTTGATGAATAGCTATTGCACAAAAATTGCACTCTCCATAACAACCTCTATGTGTTGTTACAGATGTCTTTATTGTATCTAAAGCTCTTACCTCTCCCATTTTCTTGTAATATGGGTGTACATCTCTTTCAAAATTCATTGAATATATTTCATCTAATTCTTGACTTGTAAAATTTTCAGTTGGTGGGTTTTGAATCAAATATCTATCCCCACACTTTTGATACAATCCTTTTGCTATGATAGGATCGCAATTATGATAAAAAGTTTCAAAAGCTTTTATAAATTCCTTTTTATCTTTTACACAATCTTCATAAGATGGAAGCTCTAAATATCCATCTTTTATCTCCTTAGATATATAGCTTAATCCTCTTATATCTTTCCATTCTTTTCCATCTCTTATGGCTCTAGCTAGTTCAAGCATTGACTTTTCTCCCATTCCATAAGACAATATATCTGCTTTAGCATCAAAAATAAGAGGACGTCTTAGATTATTACTCCAATAATCATAGTGAGTTATTCTTCTTAAACTTGCTTCAATTCCTCCTAAAACAATAGGAATTCCACTATTTTTAAAATATCTTTTAATAAGATTAGTATAAGCTATTGAAGCTCTATCTGGTCTTTTTGTATTTTCTCCTCCTGGAGTAAAATCATCACTTCTTCTTTTCTTTTTTGTTGCTGTATAATTTGCTACCATAGAATCTACACAACCAGCTGATACAGCCCAATAAAGTTTAGGCTCTCCTAATCTTTTAATATCAACATCACTATTGATGTCTGGTTGAGCTATAACTCCAACTTTAAATCCGTGTTTATACAACCATTTTCCTATTAATGCTGTTCCGTTATATGAAGAATCTATATATGTATCTCCAGATATTAGTATAATATCCAGATAACTCCAACCTAATTTCTTTACCTCTTCCATCGTTGTAGGCAAAAACATATTTTATCACCTGTTATTTTAGACTTCCCTTTATTTTAACATATATTCTAATTTTTTTCGAATGATTTTTTTAATCTTACAAAAAAATAAAAAGTCTGGCTGAAAAACCAGACTTTTTTAAGTTCAAATTTTATTTTATTATTTTTTCTTAGCGTATTTAATAGAGTCAAATGCAACCGCTGCAACTATTATAATACCTTTGATGATATATTGCCAGTAAGGGCTTACTCCTACATAAGTTAATCCATAGTTGATAACTTGTAAAATAATAACTCCTGTGATGATTCCAGAAATTTTTCCAACCCCTCCATAGAATGAAACTCCTCCAATTACACAAGCTGCAATTGCGTCCATTTCATACATATTTCCTAAGTTGTTTGTTGCTGATCCAATACGTCCTGCTTCTAGTAATCCTCCAAAAGCATAGTAAATTCCTGATAGAGCATATATTCCAACTAATGTTTTTGTTACATTTACTCCAGATACTCTTGCAGCTTCTGGGTTTCCTCCAACTGCGAATACGTTTTTACCAAATTTTGTTTTATTCCATAATATCCACATAATTATTGTTGCTATTGCAGCGTAAATAATTAAGTATGATAGTGAGAAGCTTCCAGATCCAATACTTCCTTGTGCAAAGTTACTATATGCTTCACTAAATCCTGATATTGGTGATGCTTTACCAACAGAGTCATAATATAGTGAGTTAATTCCATAAACTATTGTCATCATACCTAAAGTAGCAATAAATGGGTGAACATTTAATTTAGCAACAATAAGTCCGTTAACAGCTCCAATAATCATTCCAACTACTGTTACAACTAAGATAGCAACAATTACAGGTAACTCCCCAATATCTAAAACCTTATTAACATTTGTTCCAGCTTGAAGAAGTGTTGCAGATATAACTGCTGCAAGTCCAACTTGTCTTCCTGCTGAAAGGTCAGTACCTTGAGTAACAATAAGTCCAGCAACTCCAAGAGCTATAATTGCTCTAACTGATGATTGTGTAATAATGTTTTTAAAGTTTCTAACACTTAAGAATGATGGTTCTTTTACTACAATTAAAACCAACATTAAGAACAATACAAGATACAATCCACTTTGAATTAGTAATTTTTTAAAATCTATACTTCCATCTTTTTTACGAATATTCATTTTTTACTCTCCCTTTTTCTTATAGATATTTAGCTGATAAAGTCATAATCTCTTCTTGAGTTGTTTCAGAAGTTTTTACAATTCCTGCAACTCTACCATTACTCATAACAAGTATTCTATCTGTTACTCCTAAAAGTTCTGGCATTTCAGAAGAAATCATAATAATTCCTTTATCTTTTTTAGCTAAATCTATCATCAATTGATAAATTTCATATTTTGCTAAAACGTCAATTCCTCTTGTAGGCTCATCTAGCATAAGTACGTCTGGTTGTGTAAGAAGCCATCTTCCTATAATAACTTTTTGTTGGTTTCCTCCAGAAAGTGATCCTATACTTGTAGCTTGTGACGGAGTTTTTACTCTCATACTGTCAATAACCCATTTAGTATCCTCTGTCATTTTTTTGTTATCTAACAATCCAAATTTATTTTTGTAACTATCTAAGTTTGAAATTACAGTATTGAATAGTATAGATAACATACTATAAATTCCAGTAGCTCTACGTTCCTCTGTTACAAGAGCGAATCCGTTTTCAATAGCTTCATTAGGAGTTTTATTTTTTACCTCTTTTCCATTAAGAGTTATTGTTCCCTCAGCTTTTTCTCTAATACCAAATATTGTTTCTACTATGTCAGTTCTCTTTGCTCCAACAAGTCCTGCTATTCCTAAGATTTCCCCTTTATGAAGTTCAAAGCTAACATCTTGGATAGAAGGTTGTTGTACTGCTGTAAGTCCTTCTACTTTTAAGATACACTCTTTAACTTCATTATCTTTTGGTGGGAAACGATCTGTTAAATCTCTTCCAACCATCATATTTATGATTTGTTCAGTTGTTAAATTAGCAACTGATTCTGTTCCAATCCATTTTCCATCTCTAAGAATAGTTATATCATCTGATATAGCTTTTATCTCTTCCATTTTATGTGAAATATATACAATTCCACAACCTTTGTCTCTTAATTTATTTATAATTTTAAACAGATGTGCAACCTCTTTCTCTGTTAATGAAGAAGTAGGTTCGTCCATCACGATTATTTTCGAATTATATGATACTGCTTTTGCAATTTCTATCATTTGTCTTTCTGAAACTGCTAGATCAGCAACTTTTGCACGAGGATCTACATCTATTTCTAAATCTTCAAATATTTTTTTTGTATCTTCGTACATTTTTTTCTCATCTATAAATAATCCCTTTTTAGGATATCTTCCCAACCAGATATTATCTAATACATTTCTTTGTAAAACTTGGTTAAGTTCTTGGTGAACCATTGAAACCCCATTATCTAGTGCTTCTTTTGCAGAGTGGAAGTGTATTTCTTTTCCATCAAACATTATTTTTCCACTATCTTTTTCATAAATACCAAACAAACATTTCATTAAAGTAGATTTTCCAGCTCCATTTTCACCCATTAATGCATGAACAGAATATGGTCTTACCTTTAGGTTAGCTCCATCTAATGCTTTTACCCCCGGAAACTCTTTAGAAATATTGTCCATCTCAAGAATATATTCTAAATCTTTCATTTCCTCTCCTTTTGATACTGTCTTGTTCTCGAAATTACATAATAACTTCTTTTTTTCTTTTAAAAAGGGAGATGCTATAAAACAATCTCCCTTTTCATTTCTTATGCTTTATATTTCATCTTATTTGAATTGTGCTGCATTTTCTTTGTCAATTCCGATACTTGGAATTAAGATTTCTTTTCCATCAAGTTTCCATTCAGTTCCTTCAGTAGGATTTTTTCCATTTGCTAAGTTAACAACTAGATCCCAAGTTGCTTTTCCTTGTCCTTTAGCATCGTTAAGAACTGTTCCTGCCATTTCTCCAGCTTCGATTTTTACGATAGCTTCTGGTAGAGCGTCAACTCCGAATACTGGTAGGTTTTTACCCATAGCTTTCATTGATTCTATTGCTCCTAGAGCCATTCCGTCGTTGTTACAAATTACAACTTCAATTTTATCTCCGTTAGGTCCTGATAACCAAGCGTCCATTTTATCTTTTGCTAATGCAGTATCCCACATTGCAGCATCTAGGTGAAGTTCTTCAGTTTCAATTCCGTTGTCATTAAGAGTTTTTACTGAATAGATTGTTCTTGCTTCAGCATCTGGATGTCCAGGTTCTCCTTTGATCATAACATATTGGATTTTTCCGTCTTTGTTTAAGTCAAGTGCTGGGTTAGCTTTCCAAGCTTTCATAATTAATTCCCCTTGAGCTATTCCTTGAGCATTAGGGTCAACTCCTACATAGTAAGCTTTATCATAAGCATCTAAAACTTCTTTTGCAGGTTTTTTGTTATAGAATACAACTGGTACGCTTTCAGCTTTGATTTTTTCCATAACTGTTTGTCCAGCTGCTGGGTCAACTAAGTTAATTGCTAATGCGTCTGTTCCTTTTGATAACATTACATCAATTTGGTCATTTTGAGTTTGTTGAGCGTTTTGAGAGTCAACCATTGATAACTCAACTTTATCTTTCATTTTGTCAGCTTCTGCTAATACAACTTTTCTGTATAGTGCAATAAAGTTGTCATCATATTTATAAGCTGTAAATCCGATGTTTACTTTTTTTTCTGCTTTTGGTGCTTCTGCTGCTTTTTCTGCAGGAGCAGCTTCTTTTTTATCTCCACAACCAGTTAAACCTGCTGTTAATAATAATGCTCCTAGAATTAAACTTGTTTTTTTCATACTAAAATACCTCCTAAGATTTTGCATAAAGTACACTGTACTATTTTTGTACTTTATAATTTATTTATGAAGTTTAAAATTGAAATTTATACTGTCACTATAAATATAATCTTTTATTTACACTTTGTCAATACCGTTAAATTATTTTTATAAAAACTTTATTAACTGAGTATAATTAGTTACCCCTCTTTTCCTAATTTTTTCTTGCTATTCTAAAAAAATTTTTTTTAATCTATTTTCGGTAATTTAGTTAAATAATCCTACTGCTCCTTTGATACCAGCTTCATTACCTAAAACTCCTTGAACTATTTTTAAATCTTCTAAAGTTATTGGTAAAGCATACTTATTAAGTTTCTCTCTCATAGGATTTAAAAGTATATCTCCTGCAAGAGCTACTCCTCCCCCCAATATAACAACCTCTGGATTAATTATATTTAAAATATTTGCTACACCTAATGCTAAATATTCAGCTTCATAATCAACTAATTCCAAAGAGAAAGCATCTCCTTCTCTTGCTGCATCAAATATATCCTTAGCTTCTAATTTCATTAAATCTCCATCTATCATTTTGTAAAGAAGATTTTGTTTATTTACTGTAAGTCTTGAAACAGCTTCTCTTATAAGTCCAGTAGCTGAAGCATAAGCTTCAAAACAACCTCTTTGTCCACAACCACATAATTTTCCATCTTTTACTACTTTCATATGACCAATTTCTCCACCTGCACCTTTGTAACCTGATATCAACTTACCATCAACATAGATTCCTCCTCCTATTCCAGTTCCAAGTGCAACTGTAACACTGCTTTTGCTTCCTTTTCCAGCTCCATATTTTGCCTCTCCTAAAGCAATAATATTAGCGTCATTATCAAGTTTTGTCTCTATTCCTGTTAATTTTTCTAACTTTTCTTTTATATTTACATTTTTTCCCCAAGGAAAGTTTGCAAAAAATGCTACCACACTTTGATCTAATACAGGTCCAGGTATTCCAAGTCCTATCCCTTTAATATTTGCCTTATTTATATCCAAATCTTTTGCAAGTTCTTGAATTGTATCCCATATTCTTTCTAAAGTTCTATCTACACCCTCCATAGATAAAGTTTTTATAATAGTACTTTTTAAAATATCACCCTCTTTATTTAAAACTCCTATTTTTGTGTTTGTTCCACCTAAATCAATTCCAACATAATAATTCATCTGTATTCCTCCATTGTTTTTTATTTGTAATCCTGCTACAATTATACAACAATTTTAAAAAAATCAGTATTATTGAATTTTTTTTTTAGATGTGGTACTATGTTAGATATATTTAAAATTTTAGGAGGCTTTCTATGAAAAGAAGTTTATCTGGTATTCAACCCAGTGGTATTCTACATTTAGGAAACTACTTTGGTGCTATTAGCCAGTTTGTTAAAAATCAAAACAGTGGGGATTATGAAGGATTTTACTTCATAGCAGACTATCATTCACTAACTTCACTTACTGACCCAAAAGCTTTAAAAGAAAATTCATATAATATCGTATTAGATTATCTTGCTCTTGGTTTAGATCCTCAAAAATCTACAATCTTTTTACAATCTGATATACCTGAACACGTAGAATTATCGTGGCTTCTTTCTAACGTAACTCCTGTTGGATTACTTGAAAGAGGACACTCATACAAAGATAAAATTGCCAAAGGATTTTCTCCAAATGCTGGACTTATGACTTATCCTATCCTTATGGCATCAGACATCTTAATCTATGATACAGATGTTGTCCCAGTTGGAAAAGATCAAAAACAACATCTTGAAATGACTAGAGATATTGCTATGAAATTTAACCAACAATATGGAGTTGAACTTTTCAAACTTCCAGAACCTTTAATCCTTGACTCTGTTGCTGTTATCCCAGGAACAGACGGACAAAAAATGAGTAAATCTTATGGAAATACTATTAATATGTTTGCATCTAAAAAAGAATTAAAAAAACAAGTTATGAGTATTGTTACTGATTCTACTCCTTTAGAAGAACCAAAAAATCCAGATAATAATATTGCTAAAATATATGCACTATTTGCATCTATTGAAAAACAAAATGAATTAAAAGAAAAATTCTTAGCTGGTAACTTTGGATATGGACACGCAAAAACTGAACTTCTTAATGCTATCTTAGAATATTTTGGAGAAGCAAGAGAAAAAAGAGAAAAACTTGCACAAGATAGAGATTATGTTGAAGCGGTTCTTCAAGAAGGTGCTAAAAAAGCAAGAGCTATTGCTAGAGAAAAAATTATGAAAGCTAAAGAAGCTGTTGGGCTTATTGGTAATGCTTATAAATA
>JAUNAY010000264.1 GCA_030527385.1 Fusobacterium sp.
TTAAATTTAAAAATTTATAACCTTAAACTTTTGATATTATATTTATTTAAAGTGGTTGTAATTAAACATCCACTATTTTACATTTTATACACTATATAACACTATTTAAAGATTTTATATAAATTTGTTATATTTCTCCATCTTTAAATATATTTAACCCATTTTCTTTCATTATATCAAGGATTATTCCCGCAGTTTCTTCTATAGCCTTATTAGCTACATTTATAACTGGGCAACCTAATTTCTTGAATACGTTTTCTGAATAATCAAGTTCGTCTAATATTCTTTCATAGTTTGCATAATTTGCTTTACTTGAAAGACCTAGAGCCTTTAATCTTTCAGTTCTAATTTGATTTAATTTTTCAGGTGAATTAGTAAGTCCTATGATTTTTTTACTGCTTATTTCAGATAATTCTTTTGGAATAGGAACTTCTGGAACTAGAGGAACATTCGCAACTTTTATGTGTTTATTTGCTAAATACATACTAAGTGGAGTTTTAGATGTTCTAGATATACCGACAAGCACTAAATCAGCTTTAAGAACTCCCCTTGGGTCTTTACCATCATCATATTTAACAGCAAATTCAATTGCATCTATTCTTTTGAAATATGATTCATCAAGCTTTCTTATTATTCCTGGCTCTCTCTTTGGTTTCTTTTCTAAGCGACCACTTATTTTTTTTAACATATCTGACATAAGGTCTATTGAGCTGATACCTTCTCTTTCTGAGAATTCTGTTATAAATTCACACATTTCATCTTCCACTAGTGTGTAAACTACTATCGCATTATCTTTTTTAGCATTTTCTAATATATCCAAAAGCATTCCTTTTTCTGTAACAAAAGGAAATCTTTTTATTTCGTATGGATCACGACCGTAAAATTGTGACATAGCCGCTTTTATCATATTTCTGGCTGTTTCTCCAATCGAATCAGATATCGCATATATCATTAACTTATTATCATCCACTGACATTCCTCCTAACTATCTACCATTTCTAAAAATATTTTGGTTATATTTGTTTTAGATATTCTTCCCACAACTCTTATTTTTGATTCGTCATCTTTATCTCTTTCAACAACTGGAACCGAATCAACTTCATGTTCTATAATTTTTTTTGCAGCTGTAGTTATTGAATCATCTTTATTCAATGTTACTATGTTAGGCATTCTAGTCATTATCATACCAATAGGCATCTTGTTGATATCTGCACCGCCTATTGTTGCCTTTAAAAGGTCTTTTCTTGAAACAACACCACATAGATTTTCGTTATCATCAATTATAACTATGCTTCCTACATCCGATAAAAACATATTTACTATTGTATCATATATGCTTGCATCTTTTTTTACTAGGACTGGCATACTCATAACATTTTCAACTTTTCTCTCTTTAATATTACTTCCAATAAGATTGATTTCGTTTACTCCTGAATAGAAATATCCAACTTTTGGTCTTGCATCCAGTATTCCCGTCATAGTTAATATGGCAAGATCTGATCTAAGTGTAGCACGAGTGACATTTAAAC
>JAUNAY010000265.1 GCA_030527385.1 Fusobacterium sp.
ATTTATTAAAGATTTTTTTATACTTGTCTCCATTCTTAATAAAAAAGTTTTTTTAGTTGACAATATTTAAAAATTAAACTACTCTTTAAGTAGAAAAAAATTTAAGGTGATAAAAATGAAAGATATTGTTATAGTTAGAGGTGGAGGAGATATAGCTAGTGGTGCTATACAAAAATTATATCGTAGTGGCTTTAGAGTTTTAGTTTTAGAAACAGAAACTCCCTCTGCTATTAGAAGAAAGGTAGCATTTTGTGAAGCAGTTTATGAAAAAGAAATAGAGATAGAAAATATTAAAGCTCTTTTAGTATCTAACGAAATAGATATTCAAGAATGTTGGAATAAAAATACTGTTCCTGTAATGATAGACTCAAGAGGAAAAATTATAGATAAAATTAAACCTCTTGTAGTTGTTGATGGAATTTTAGCTAAACAAAATTTAGGAACAAAAAGAGAGATGGCTCCTATAACTATTGGGTTAGGTCCAGGATTTTCAGCTCCTGAAGATGTTGATATTGTAATAGAAACTATGAGGGGACATAATCTTGGTAGACTTATAGAAAAAGGAAAAGCTTCTGAAAATACTGGAGTCCCAGGAATAATACAAGGTTATGGAAAAGAACGTGTAATTTATAGTGAATGTAGTGGAATTATCAAAAATATTGAAAAAATAGGAAGCTTTGTTGAAAAAGGAGATCCTCTAGCAGTTATTGAAAATAGTTTTGTATATGCTTCTATCTCTGGGGTTTTAAGGGGAATTATTCGAGATGGGTACAAAGTTAAAAAAGGACTAAAAATAGCTGACATTGATCCTAGAATCAGTGAAAAAGAAAATTGCTTTACTATTTCAGATAAGGCTAGAAATATTGGAGGAGCTGTTTTAGAAGCTATTTTATATTTAAAAAGAAAGAAAGGATTATAATATGGAAGATATGATTTTAAAAAAAATTCTTGAAAAAATAGAAAAAGGTGAAAAAGCTGGATTGATTACTATAACTGAAACAAGTGGTTCTACACCTCGTAAGCAAGGAACAATTATGGGGATTTTTCAGGACTCAACAATAGGAACTATTGGAGGAGGAAATATTGAATTTAAACTTATCAATATGACAAGAGAGATGATAAAAAATAATGAAAGTTACAAAGAATTTTCATACAATTTAACAACTGATGATGAGTTAAGAATGAATTGTGGTGGAACTATGAAAGGAATTATTAAAATATTTTCACCAACTCCAAAACTTTTAATATGTGGTGCTGGGCATATAGGACAAAAACTTTTTAATATAGCTAAACAGCTAAATTTCAACATTAAGATTATAGATGATAGAGAAGAATTAAAAAAAGATTGTCCAGATCTAGCACTTGGAAATTTTCAAGATATTTTAAAAAATGAATTAATTACAGAAAATACATATATTGTTATTGTCACAAGAGGACATCTTTTAGATGAAGAAGTTTTAACTCTTGTAAAAAATAGAGGTGCTAAATATATAGGCATCATTGGAAGTAAGAAAAAAATTACAACAT
>JAUNAY010000266.1 GCA_030527385.1 Fusobacterium sp.
TATATTTTCTTGTTTTTCATCTAGTATTTCTCTTATTAATTTTTCTTTTTCATCGCAATTTAGTATAAAATCTAATATTAAAGCAATATTATCTATTACTCTTCTTTTTCTAAGAGAGTTTGGGCCTAATTCTTCAAACTCTAAATCTTCTTTTATTAGTTCTTTTGCAACTAAATTAACATGGTCATTGTATGGTACTAATATACCTATACTTTTGTCGGGATATTTTTTATTAATATTTCTCACAAATTTTACTGTTTGCTCTATTTCCTTATCAAAAGTCTCATAATATTTATAATTAATTTGATATTTGTCTGGTTGTGGATTCTCTTTGTACCCTCTATTTTTAGGTACAGTTTTAATATCCATTTCTTCCAAAGCATCTCTACATTCCGGTTGTAAATTTTGTGTAACATATCTAACGAGCTCATTTGCAAGGTTTATCACATCTTTTGAACTTCTATTGGACATGTCCATTCTATAACAGTAATCACTCTTTTCTATAAATTCTTTAAAGAACTTCGGATCTGATGAAGAAAATGTTCCTGTTATACTTTGATTTATATCCCCAACTCTTACAAGATTATTATGTTGTTCACAAATAAGTCCAATTATCTTTCCTTGTATCTCATTGGAATCCTGGCATTCATCTTCAAATACATATTGATATTTATTTTGATATTTTGTTTTTAAATCTGAATCATTACTTAAAGCCTTATAAGCTAAAATAAGCATATCATCATAATCAAGTAATCCATTGGCCTTTAGCTTTTTTTCATACTCTGTATAAATAGGAAGAATTATTTTCAAAATTCCTTTACGGTTTTCTCTCATATATTCATCCAGCTTTTGTGGTGTAATATCCTTATACTTAAGTTCACTTATGGTATTTTGAACTAAATCATAAAACCCGTTCTCCCAAGCATCCAGTTGTCTATCCGCCCACATGGGGTCTTTTTGTTCTTTCAAGAAAAATCTAAAAGCTTTTTCTCCACCATTTAACTTAAAGTTATTTATACAATCTCCAAGAATCATGGTCTTTTGTAAATCATCAGCTATATTAAAATCCTCATTTAACATAACAATCTCTGGCTTTTCTTTTATAATTTTTACAGCTAAAGAATGTATTGTCATAACTTCATAAGAGTTTTTATCTCCTATATTTTTTTCTTCGAGAATTTTCTTTATCCTAACTTTAAAGTTGTTCACCGCACTATTCATATAAGTTAAGATAAGTATCTTCCCCTTATTTTGTTTCTTTTCTTCCAAAAGCTTTGCTACTAAATTTGTAACTATAAAAGTTTTGCCAGCTCCTGGCACTGCAGGAACTGCCATTTTTCCACCTTCATATTGAATTATAGGAAGCTGGTCCTCTCTGTAATTTATCTTACTCATTAGTTATTTCTCCTTTATCTAAAAGCTTTAATAAAAGTCCATATAACATACTCTCCTGCATAAAACCATTTACACTATATTCACTTTTAAAAGCATATACTTCTTCACTGTTAAGTAACAAATTA
>JAUNAY010000267.1 GCA_030527385.1 Fusobacterium sp.
CCTTATCTTGATTTTGACAATAAAGATCTGTTCTCTTATCATATTTTTGCTAAAGATGAAATAAACAATAAAATAATTTGTTACTCAAGAATTATTCCTAAAAATATTTCTTATTCTTCTCCATCTATTGGACGTGTACTGGTTGATAAAAATTATAGACACAATGGATATGCTAGAAAATTACTTTTATGCTCTATTGATGCTATTAAATTTTATTTTCCAAATGAGAATATAACAATAGGTGCTCAATACTATCTTTTAGATTTTTATCGCTCTTTAGGCTTTAAAGCAATTTCTGAAAAATATGATGAAGATGAAATACCTCATATTGATATGATTTTAAATTTAACAAATTTATAAAAACAAAAAGGCTGTCTTTGACAGCCTTTTAAATTAAAACTATTTTTTAATTCTTTCTACATATTCGTTAGTTCTTGTATCAATTTTGATCCATTCACCTTGTTCAACGAATAGAGGAACTTGAACTTCAAATCCAGTGTTGATTCTAGCTGGTTTCATAACTTTTCCAGTAGTATCTCCTCTTAGTCCTGGTTCAGTATATTCGATTTGTCTTTCAAGGAAAGTAGGTAATTCTACTGCAACTGGAGTTGATTCATAGTAAACTACGTCTAATTCCATTCCTTCTTCAAGATAGTTAATAGCATCTCCTAAATCTTCTTCTTTAAGTTCGATTTGATCCCAAGTTTCTGGGTTAGAGAATACATAGAAACTTCCATCATTGTAAGAATATACTGTTTTAACTTTATCAAGTCTAATATCGTCCATTTTTTCATCTGCTTTATAAACAGCGTCAGAGATATTTCCGTTTAATAAGTTTTTCATTTTTAATTTTACCACAGCAGCGTTTCTTCCTGATTTGTTGTATTCAGATTTTAAAACTACAAATGGATCGTTTCCGATTTTGATTGTGCTTCCTGCTCTTAGTTCTTGAGCTATTTTCATGTTTTGACCTCCTAAAATTTTTCTATAAAATCTTTTATTTTATTTATAAGATTACAGTTTAAGATAAGAAAATCTCTATATAGAGAGTTTGCTCTCTCTATTTTATCAAGGTTACAGAAAAATCCAATAAACTCCTCTTTCCCCTCATCTAAAGTATTTTCATTTCTAAAATTATAATCTTTAAAAAGCTTTTCTTGATCTAGTAAGATATTTTCAGTAATTTTTCCTTGAATTTGTTTTTTATACTTATCCAAAAAACCTTGCAACTTCTCCATATGAACAAACTCTTTTTGACAATATATATGCCATAAATATGGTTTTCCGGTAAGAACTGCTCTAATAAAAGAATCTTCTCCTCTTACAAAATTAAAATCAACCACATTTATTATCTCTTCATATTCCTCTTGACTTAAAAAATTATAAAACTCTATCTCTATTTTACCATATTTATAAATATTTCCAAGTCTTTCTACAAAATTTTTTTTAAAAAATTCTTTAAAGCTATTTTGTGTCTTCTCTCCCATAGCTAATAAAACTACTTCTTTATCTAATT
>JAUNAY010000268.1 GCA_030527385.1 Fusobacterium sp.
ACTTGAAAATCTAAAAGATTTTAAAAAAGGACTTTTGCAAAAAATGTTTATATAAAATTTAAAGGAGGATATATGAAATATATTTTAATTTTACTAATGACACTTTTTTTACCAGCTTGTATGGAAAAAGAAAAAGTACAAGATACCCCTAAAGTTGAAAAGAGCTTAAAAGTGGCATTTGGCTATAAACCACGTTCGTTTGATCCACATAGACATACTGATAGTTCAACTCTTGCAGTTACAAAACAGATTTATAGCAATCTATTTGCACTAGATGAAAATGGAGAACTTGTTCCAGAGCTAGTTGAAAGTTATGAGATTGAAGATGATAATTCAATCATTTTAAACCTAAAAAAAGGGGTGTTTTTTCACGACGGTAGTGAAATGGTAGCAAAAGATGTTGAAAAGAGTTTAAAAAGAAATATGGAGATTCCTATTAGTAAAGTTTTGGTTGAAGCTATTCAAGAGGTAAAAACTTTAGATAAATACAAAGTAAAAATTATTCAAAAAAATGCTCCAACAATTTTATTGCACAATTTTGCCCATTCTTCAATAGCTATTGTAAAAGAGATAGCACCAAATGATGAGGGGGTAAATTTGGTAGGTACAGGAGCTTACAAGATAAAAAAATGGGGGATAGGAGAAAAAGTTGAACTTGAAAGCTTTGATAAATATTTTCAAGGTGAAGCTAAGGTTAAAAATTTAACTTTTATCACTATTCCAGAAAATTCAAATAGACTTATAGCTTTAGAAACTGGAGAGATAAACATAGCTTATGACATATCTTCTACTGATGTTAAGGGGCTATTAAAAGATAAAAACTTAAAATTTATAAGTAAACCGTCACTTGGAACAGATTTTGTTTCAATCAATACAAAAAAAATTACAGATAAGAGAATTAGAGAGGCTATTGAGCTTGGTATAAACAAAAATGATATAGCCACAGCTGTTTTTGAGGGAATGACAGAGATTGCTCCCTCACTTCTTGCTCCAACAGTTTTTGGTTACAATAAAGATGCTGTAATAAAAGAGTATAATCCTGAAAAAGCAAGGGAGCTTTTGAAAGAGGCTGGAGTTACTAAAGAGCTAAATTATGAGCTTTGGATCTATGATGAGCCTACAAGAATGCAAATGGCTCAAATTATTCAATCAAATTTAAAAGAGATTGGAATTAATATCACAATTCAAGTGCTAGAACTATCATCATTTCTACAATTTTCAGCAAATGGACAACACGATATGCTGATAGGACTTTGGTATGTAAGCACAGGAGATGCAGATTATGGATATTATCCATTACTACATTCAACATCGGCTGGAGCAGTTGGAAACAGAAGTTTTTATAGCAATAAAGAGGTAGATAGATTGTTAGATGAGGCAAGAACTACATCTGATGCAAAGTTAAGAGAAAAAAATTATATAGAAGTTGACAGAATAATAAAAGATGAAGTTCCACTTCTACCTTTAGATTATAAAACTTATATAATCGGAATGAATAAAAAGGTTAATGGATT
>JAUNAY010000026.1 GCA_030527385.1 Fusobacterium sp.
AAGAATTATTTGCACCAATAGCTGATGTAATAATTGGAGAAGTAGAAAAATTATAGAAATATTAAAAACCCCCACCTTGTATAGCGAGATGGGGGTTTTTACTTATTTGTTTGTTTTTAGACTTAATTTTTCATTGATGGAGAATAAAATAAAGATAATAGTAAATATAAATAATAGCATTTGATACCATAAAAGTGGCATAATATCAATAGGAGAAGCAGAACCTTTCGTAAATCCTATCATAATTAGCATTTGTGCTCCATAAGGAATAAGTCCTTGAAATATACACGAAAAAATATCTAAAATGGCAGCACTTTCTTTTGGATCAACACTATATTTTTCAGCTATTTTTTTAGCAATAGAACCATTTATAATAATAGCTACTGTATTGTTAGCAACAGCCATATCAGTAAAAGCAACTAAAAGCCCTATTCCAATCTTAGCACTTTTTTTACCAATTATAATTTTCTGAATTTGATCAATAAGCCATTGTATTCCTCCAGCATTTGCACACATAGTAGCAAGTCCACCAGTTAATAAAGATAATAAGAAAATTTCGTTCATATTTGTGAAACCTTTGTATATCTCTTGAGTAAAAGTTAAAAAATCAAAGGCATTATGATACATTCCTATCGCTCCAGAAAATAGAATTCCAGTAGTTAAGACAACAAATACATTTAGTCCAGAGATAGCTAAAACTAGCACAGTAATATATGGTAAAACTTTTATAATATCAAATGGCAGAGTTTCAATTTGAGGTATGTTCAAAGGCTTTCCAAATACTAATAAAAGAATTACAGTTATGATAGCAGCAGGTGCAGCAATATAAAGATTTGCTCTAAATTTATCACGCATTTCAACTCCTTGAGTTTTTGTTGCTGCTATTGTTGTATCAGAGATGACAGAAAGATTATCTCCAAACATAGCTCCCCCCATAACAGATGCTAAAATTAAGGGAAGAGGAACTCCACTTTTTTCAGCAAGTCCAATTGCAATAGGAGTAATTGAAACAATAGCTCCCACAGAAGTACCAGTGGCTGTTGAGATAAAAGCTGCTATTATAAAAAGTCCAGCAGCAAGAAAATGGGGTGGAATATATGTAAGTCCAAGATTTACTGTTGAACTGACACCACCCATTTTTTCAGTAACATTAGCAAAAGCACCAGCTAAAAGATATATAATACACATAGTAATTATGTCGTGATGTCCACACCCAGACAAAAAAGTATGAAATTTTTCAGAAATTTTTCCTTTAAAAAGAATAAATGCAGAGATTATCCCTACGAATATGGCAACAGGTGATGGAAATTGATAAAATGCCATATCAACACCTTTAAATTGTAAAAAACTTCCCACACCTAAATATAATATTACAAATATAAGCAGTGGAATTAACCCAATAAAACTAGATTTTTTTTTATTATTCACTAAGACCTCCTAAAATATATAATTTTTTACATACAATGAAAAGTTTAACAGAAAATATAGAAAAAATCAATAAAAGAAAAGGGATAAAGCTTTGACTTTATTTGTTAAAAATAGTAAAATTAAGAGTAAAATTTTAGGGAAAGGAAATAATTAGAGATGAAATCAAAATCATTACCATTTATTATACTGTTTTTTGCAGTATTTTTTTTATCAACATCAGCGATTTTTGTAAGAATAGCAGGAGCTCCAGCATCAATAACAGCATTTTATAGATTGCTATTTACAACTTTAGCTCTTGTACCAGTTTTAATTTTAAAAGAGGAAAATAGGAAAGAGTTAGGAAATTTAAACTTTAAGCAGTTAGGAATGGGAATTCTTTCAGGTTTTTTATTATCTGTTCACTATGTATTGTGGTTTGAATCTTTAAATTATACATCGGTGGCAAGTTCAACTGTTATAGTTTGTTTACAACCTCTATTTGCTTTGATAGGAGGATATTTTATCTTTAAGGAAAAATATTCTAAATTGGCATTATCGGGGTGCTTAATAGCTATATTTGGATCTGTTGTAATAGGTTGGGGAGATTTACAAATAAGTAATGAAGCTCTTTTAGGAGATATAATGGCACTTGTGGCAGCTGCTATAATAGCTGGATATTTTATGGTTGGACAACATATTAGAAAGACATTATCAGCAGTTCCATATTCAATAGTAAGTTTTGGAAGTGGATCAATATTTTTAGCAATTTATTCATTATTACTAGATCAAAGCTTTGTTGGTTATTCTATGAAAACTTGGGGAGCATTTTTAGGACTTGCAGTAGTGGCTACTATCTTAGGACAGTTTATATTTACGTGGCTTTTAAGATGGCTTAGTGCTTCAGTAATATCTATGAGCATATTAGGAGAAGCAGTAGGAACTTGTATTCTTAGTTATTTTATTCTTTCAGAAAAAATAAGTTTACAACAGGGAATAGGAATAATAATAATTTTGTTTGGGCTTGGAATTTTTTTAAGTCAAAGCAATAAGAAAAAATAAAATAAAAAAAGTTGACTAACTAAGTTAAATAATTATTTGCAATTTAAAGAAAGTTGTGCTATTATCAAAGTATCAATAATAAAATAATTATCTTCAGGGCAGGGTGAGCAGCAGCAATTCCCGACCGGCGGTAAAGTCCGCGAAGATCTTGGCGATCTTGATTTGGTGAAATTCCAAAACCGACAGTAGAGTCTGGATGGAAGAAGAGAAAAGATATCTTTTTTTGATTGTCTTTTTTATGCTTTTACAGCCCGGAGTGTATCTGGGCTTTTTATTTGTCCTGAAACAGAGGAGGAAAAATGAAAGTATTAGAAGGAAATTATTCAGGTAGAGGATTAAAAGTTGGAATTATTGCAGCAAGATTTAATGAGTTTATCACATCTAAATTGATAGGTGGAGCAGAAGATGCACTTGTTAGACACGAAGTTGCAAAAGACGATATTGAATTAGCTTGGGTGCCTGGAGCATTTGAAATTCCTTTAGTGGCAAAAAAAATGGCAAAGTCAGGAAAATATGACGCAATAATTACTCTAGGAGCAGTAATTAAAGGATCAACACCACATTTTGATTATGTTTGTGCAGAAGTATCTAAAGGAGTTGCTTCTGTAAGCCTTGAAAGTGAAATTCCAGTAATATTTGGAGTTTTAACTACAAATACAATAGAGGAAGCTATTCAAAGAGCTGGAACAAAAGCAGGAAATAAAGGGTTTGATGCAGGTGTTACAGCAATAGAAATGGTAAATCTATTAAAGGGGATGTAATTATGAATGTAAAGCATATGGAGAGAGCTTTAGAGCTTGCTTTAAAGGGAGAGGGAAAAGTTAATCCCAATCCTTTGGTAGGAGCTGTTGTAGTAAAAGATGGAAAAATAATAGGGGAGGGATATCATAAAAAATATGGTGGACCTCACGCTGAAGTTTTCGCTTTAGAAGAAGCTGGAGAAGACGCAAGGGGAGCAGATATTTATGTAACTTTAGAACCTTGTTCACATTATGGGAAAACACCTCCGTGTGCAAAAAAAATTATAGAAATGGGAATAAAAAGATGCTTCATAGCATCTTTAGATCCCAATCCTTTAGTGGCAGGTAGAGGGATAAAAATGATGCAAGATGCAGGAATAGAAGTAGTTACAGGAATTTTAGAAAAAGAAGCTATGGAGATGAATAGAGTTTTTATGAAGTATATCTCAAAAAAAATACCATATCTTTTTTTAAAGTGTGGAATTACTCTTGATGGCAAAATTGCAAGTAGAACTGGTAATTCTAAGTGGATAACAAATGAAATTTCAAGGGAAAAAGTTCAAAAATTAAGAAATCGATATATGGGAATAATGGTTGGCATAAATACTGTATTAGCTGATGATCCAAGTCTAACAGCAAGAATAGAAAATGGAAGAGATCCATATAGAATAGTGATAGATCCTAAGTTAGAAATTCCATTATTTTCAAAATTTGTAAATTTTAAAGATGGAAAAAGTATTTTAATTACTTCAAAATTTGAAGAAGAAAATAAAAAAATAGAGAATTTAAGAGAAAAAAATGTTAAAATAATATTTTTAGATGGAAGAGAGTTTAAAATAAAAGATATTTTAGAAAAAATAGGAGCAGAGGGAATAGATAGTATTCTTTTAGAGGGAGGAAGTTATCTTATTTCTAAAGCTTTTGAAGAGAATGTAATTGATGGAGGAGAGATTTTTATAGCTCCAAAAATTTTAGGTGATGAGAAAGCAATTCCTTTTATAAAAGGATTTAATTTTGAAAATATAGATGATGGTTTTCATTTAGGGAATGTAAAGATAAATAGCTATGGTGATAATGTATCTTTAGAATTTTATAGATAGTTTAGGAAGGAGAGTGATTTCTATTTTTACAGGACTTGTTGAGGAGATGGGAGAAGTTCTTAATATTGAAAATGGAGAGAAATCTCTTAAAATTAAGATAAAATGTAAAAAAGTGTTGGAAAAAAGTAAAATTGGTGATAGTATAGCTACTAATGGAACTTGTTTAACAGCAGTTGAGTTGGGGGCAGATTTTTTTACAGCTGATTGTATGTATGAAACAGTAAAAAGAACAAATTTAAAAAGATTGAAGATTGGAGATAGAGTGAATCTTGAAAAATCAATAACTTTGTCAACTCCTTTAGGTGGGCATCTTGTGACAGGTGATGTGGATTGTGAGGGAAGTATAGTTTCTATTACTCAAGAGGGAATAGCAAAAATTTATGAGATAGAAGTAGATAGAAAATATATGAAATATGTTGTAGAAAAAGGAAGAGTGACACTTGATGGAGCTAGTCTAACTGTGATGAAAATGTCAGAAAAAACATTTAGCGTTTCGCTTATTCCTCACACTCAAGAAATGGTAACCTTAGGAAGAAAAAATGTTGGAGATTTTATAAATGTTGAAACTGATCTGATTGGAAAATATGTTGAAAGATTACTTTCTTTTTCTTCCAAAGAGGAAAAAAAAGAAAGTGGCATAACAATGGAATTTTTATTAGAAAATGGATTTTAAGGGGTGAATAGTTGATGTTAGATAGAATAGAAGATGCTTTAGAAGAGTTAAAAGCAGGAAGATCAATAATCGTAGTAGATGACGAAAATCGTGAAAATGAAGGAGACATAATCTGTTCTGCAGAGTTTGCAACTCCAGAAAATGTAAATCTTATGGCAGCTTATGCAAGAGGATTAATCTGTATGCCAATGTCTAAAGAGTATGTAGAAAAACTTGAACTGCCTCAAATGTGCAGTGAAAATACAGATAATCATTCCACAGCCTTTACAGTATCAATAGATCATATTGATACAACAACAGGAATATCAGCTTATGAACGTTCAATAACAGCATTAAAAGTTGTAGAAGATGGTGCTAAGCCAAAAGATTTTAGAAGACCTGGGCATATGTTCCCATTAAAAGCTAAAGATGGTGGAGTTCTTGAAAGAAATGGACACACAGAAGCCACTGTTGATCTTATGAGATTAGCAGGATTAAAACCAGTAGGGTTATGTTGTGAAATTATGAACGAAGATGGAACAATGGCAAGAATGGACGATTTAGAAATTTTTGCTAAAAAACATAATTTAAAAATGATCTCTATAGAAGATTTACAAAAATATAGAAAAAAGAATGAACAATTAATGAAGATAGAAGTAGAAGCAAAGATGCCTACACCTCAAGGAAACTTTGTTATTGTTGGGTTTGATAACAAACTTGATGGAAAGGAACATATTGCTTTAACAAAGGGAGATTTAAAAGGAAAAGAAAATGTTCTTATCAGAATACACTCTGAATGTTTCACTGGAGATATTTTAGGATCATTGAGATGTGATTGCGGTTCTCAATTAAAAAGAGCGATGAAAAGAGTAAATGAAGAGGGAGAGGGAGTAGTTTTATACTTAAGACAAGAGGGAAGAGGAATAGGACTTATTAATAAATTAAAAGCTTATACTCTTCAAGAGCAAGGAGCAGACACAGTAGAGGCAAATGTAAAATTAGGTTTTGAACCAGATATGAGAGATTATGCTATTGCAGCTCAAATGATAAAAGCATTGGGAATAAAATCTGTAAGAATTATGACAAATAACCCTGAAAAAATAAAAGGACTTGAAGAGTATGGAGTAGTTGTAACTGGACGTGAAGCTATTGAAACTGGTTTTAATGAAACAAATGAAAAATATATGAAAACTAAAAAAGAAAAAATGGGGCATATTCTTCATTTTTAATTAAATAAATAAAAAAAATAGATAAGTGACTAGCTAGGAGAGATTGGAGAAGTTAGTCACTTTTTTATTTAAAATAAAAAGGGTAAGTTATGGAAAAATAAGATATACCGTGATATAATTTAGAAAAAAGTAATGGAGAATATATGGAAAATATAAAAGAAACAATAACAGTACAAGCAAATGAAAATGATAAGGGAAAAAGAATAGATAGTTTCCTTAATGAAGTAATAGAAGATGCTACAAGATCATATATCCAAAAAATAATAGATGGAGGATATGTAGAGATTACAGGGAAAAAAAATACAAAAAGTGGAAATAAGTTAAAAGGAACAGAAACAATAGTAGTAAATCTTCCAGAAGATGAAACTTTGGATCTGATTCCAGAAAATATACCTCTTGAAATAATATATGAAGATTCAGATATTGTTGTAATAAATAAAGCTCCCAATATGGTGGTACACCCAGCACACGGAAATTATAATGGAACTTTAGTAAATGCTTTGTTATACCATATAAAAGATCTTTCAACAATCAATGGCGTAATTAGACCAGGGATTGTTCATAGATTGGATAAAGATACAAGTGGTGTAATAGTTGTAGCTAAAAATGATGAAGCACATACAAATTTATCAGAGATGTTTAAAGAAAAAACTTTGGAAAAAACATATGTGTGTATAGCTAAAGGAATTTTTAAAGAAAAGAGTGGGAGAATTGAAACACTTATAGGAAGAGATCCAAGAGATAGAAAAAAGATGGCTGTTGTTACAGAAAATGGTAAAATAGCTATATCAAATTATGAAGTTTTAGATGAAAGTAAAAATTATTCACTTGTAAAAGTAAGAATTGAAACAGGAAGAACGCATCAAATAAGAGTGCATATGAAATCTTTAAATCACCCTATTTTAGGAGATTCTACCTATGGAAATAGTACAGATGGAATTAAAAGACAGATGTTACACTCTTATAGATTAAAATTTATACACCCAATAAGTAAAAAAGAGATGGTTGTTACAGCACCAATTCCAGAAGATTTTAAAAAAGCATTAAATTATGCAAATTTAAGTATAGAGAAGATAAATTTTTAAAAATAGTTTAGAATGATTAGAAAGGTTGGAAATAGAATGAAAAAAAACGAGGAAAAGGGAGGACAAATAGAACTTTTTTCCTTAGAAAATTCTAAAGAAAAGAAAGAAAAAACAAGAGTAACAAATAAAAAAGTAAAAGAATTAAAACAAAAAGATGAAGACGAAATAAAAATGAGTTTACACGATTTTGATCTTTCAAAGGGAAAGATAGTTATAGGTGTAGATGAAGCTGGAAGAGGACCATTAGCTGGAAATGTAGTGGCAGCAGCAGCTATTTTAAAAAATTATAGTAGCGATTTAGATGAAATAAATGATTCAAAAAAGTTAACAGAGAAAAAAAGAGAGAAGCTTTTTGATGTAATAATGGAACATTTTTATATTGGAGTGGGAGAGGCTACTCCTCAAGAGATAGATGATATTAATATATTGAATGCTACTTTTTTAGCGATGAGAAGAGCGTTAGAGAATTTAAAAAAACAGTGTAACACAGATCATCTAGTCTTAGTTGATGGAAATTTTAAGATAAGAGAGTATGATGGAGAACAGGAGTTTGTAATAAAGGGAGATGCAAAGAGTTTATCTATTGCAGCAGCTTCAATAATTGCTAAAGTAACAAGAGATAGAGAGATGATTGAAGAGGGGAAAAAATATCCAGAGTATAAATTTGAAAAACATAAGGGATATGGAACAAAGTTACATAAGGAAAAATTATTAGAATTAGGAATATTGCCAATTCATAGAAAAAGTTTTTTAAACAAAATTATTAAATAAAAAATCGGGTGATTTTAGTGAATAAAAGAGAAGTGGGAAATATTTATGAAACTAAATCAGTAGAGATTTTAAAAAGAGAAAATTATGATGTATTAGAGCGAAATTATAGAAATAAATATGGAGAAATAGATATAATAGCTAAGAAAGATAATATAATTATTTTTATAGAGGTTAAGTATAGGGCAACTTTAAAATATGGTTATGGCAGTGAAGCTGTGGATAAAAATAAAATTAAGAGAATATATAAAACGGCAATGCAATATTTGACAAAAAATGGATTGGAAGAAAATCAATGTAGATTTGATTGTATGAGCTACTTAGGAAAAGATTTTAAATGGGATAAAAATATTGTATGGGGTGATGAAATTGGATTTTAGATGTGTAAAATGTGGCTGTGACAAATATCAGGTAAAAACAACAATTTTGCCAGAAAAAAGTCCAGGACTAAGACTTGAGCTTGGAACATATTATATTAAAACCTGTTTAAACTGTGGATACACAGAGATATATTCAGCTAAAATAGTGGACGCCGAGAAAGATGAAGAGCTTAAACCAGAGTATTAGAGAAATATTTTTTTCAACTAAATGCTCAATTTGTGGTAAAATAATTGAAGATAATAGATATATATGTTATGATTGTCTAAAACTTTTGAGAAGAAAAGGGGAACTAAAAAATATAAACAATTACTATTATCTTTATTATTATGAAGAGGATATAAGAAAAGTAATAGCTGATTATAAATTAAAAAATAGAAAAGATTTGGTAGTAGAGATTAGTAGTTTAGTAAGAAAAGGGTTAAAATATATTTTAGAAGAGAAAAAAATAGATATAGTTATTCCAGTTCCAATCAGCAAAAAAAGGAGAGAGGAACGTGGATTTAATCAAGTAGAAGAGATTTTAAAAAAATTGAAAATAAACTATTTTAATATAGAAAGAATAAAAGATACTGAACATATGTATCTTTTAGATAATAAAAAAAGTAGAGAAAATAACATAAAAAATGCTTTTGGAAAGATAAAATTAGAAATAGATGAAAAAAATATATTGTTAGTAGACGATATAGTGACAACAGGAAGTACAATAAAAGAGATAAAAAGAGAGCTTAAAAAATGTGGAAATCCTAAGGAGATATATGTTTTTTCCATAGCTATATCAAAGAGTTTTAAAGGATAGAAAATAAAAAATAGGAGAGATAATGGACGTATATGTTGATAATGTAAAAATAGAATTAGGACAGAAAAGTTTTAAAAGTTTGGGAAAAGCTATTTCTGTTATAAATAAAAGACTTGATAAAGAGGATAAAATAGCACATAAAATATATATAAATGGGCATACTATAAAAGATAATACCATAGTTGATGTAAAAAAATTAAAAGTAATAGAAGTTATTACTAAAAGTCAAGGTGGAATAATACTTGAATCTATTCTTGATGCTAGAGGATATATAGATAAATATTTTAGTATATTTGAAACATTGGGTATAGATGAACAAGGAATAGTTACAGAAGAAGAGGAGATAAAATTAATAGAAACATTGATTTTTCTAAGATGGTTTTATAATCTTCTTTTAATCATACAGGAAAATCATATTTTAGATTTTGTATATTCAGATTTTGATGAATATATTGATGATTTTAAAGAGCAATTAACAAGCATAGAAGAAGCCTACGATTCGAGAGATATGATGGAGCTTATGGATATGATGGAGTTTGATATGGGAGAACTGCTAAGTGAATTTTATGAAAATTTAGATGAGTATTATTTAGATATAGCAGAAGAAGAAAAACGTAAAAGATTGCTCAATTAATAGTTATTATGTAACCATTGTTACATTTGAAAAATAAAAATTACTATGATAATATTTATAGTGAAAAATAAAACAACTAAAAAATGGAGGTTTTTTCAATGAGAAAAACAATTATAGCTGGAAACTGGAAAATGAATAAAACAAACGCAGAAGCAGTAGAAATGCTTACAGAATTAAAAGGATTAGTAGCTGGAATAGAAAATGTAGGAATAGTTATTGGAGCTCCTTTCACAGCTCTATCAGACGCTGTAAAAGCAGTTGAAGGAAGCAACATTGCAATAGCTGCAGAAAACGTATATCCTAAAGATTCAGGAGCTTACACTGGGGAAGTATCACCTCTAATGCTAAAATCAATCGGAGTAAAATATGTAATATTAGGACATTCAGAAAGAAGAGAATATTTCCACGAATCTGATGAATTTATCAATGAAAAAGTAAAAGCTGTTTTAGCAGCAGGAATGCTACCAATTCTTTGTATTGGAGAAAAATTAGAAGATAGAGAATCTGGAAGAACTGCAGAAGTTACTGAAACTCAAATCAGAGGAGGACTAAAAGGACTTACAGCAGAAGAAGCAGCAAAAGTAGTAGTTGCTTATGAACCAGTATGGGCAATAGGAACAGGAAAAACTGCAACTCCTGAAATGGCTCAAGAAACTCATAGACAAGTAAGAGACGTATTAGTATCAATGTTTGGAGAAGCAGTAGCAGAAGAAATGACAATCCAATATGGAGGATCAATGAAACCTGAAAACGCTGTTGAACTTCTTGCACAAAAAGATATTGATGGAGGACTTATTGGAGGAGCATCTCTAAAAGCTTCATCATTTGCTGAAATAGTTAAAGCTGGAAAATAATTGAAATAGGAGAAATAAATGAAAAAGAAACCTTTAATGCTAATGATATTAGATGGATGGGGAATTAATAGAAACCCAGAACAAAAAAATGCAATTGTTGCTGCAAATCCAGAAAATTTTTATAGATTACAAAATGAATATCCACATTCAGAATTAGAAGCATCTGGAGAAGCAGTAGGGCTACCTGATGGACAAATGGGTAACTCAGAAGTTGGACACTTAAATATAGGTTCAGGAAGAGTAATCTATCAACCACTAGTTGAAATTTCAAAGGATATAAGAGAGGGTGCTTTCTTTGAAAATCCTGTATTAAAAGAAGCTTTTGAATATGCACAAAAAGAGGGAAAACCAGTTCACTTTGGAGGGCTACTTTCAACTGGAGGAGTTCACTCACATATAGATCATCTTTTTGGATTATTAATGATGGCTAAAAAATATGGAGTAAAAGCATATATTCACGCATTCCTTGATGGAAGAGATACTCCACCAGAATCTGCATTAGATTTTATCAAAACAGTAGAAGCTAAAGCTGCTGAAATTGGAGCTGGAGAAATAGCTACACTTTCAGGAAGATATTATGCAATGGATAGAGATAAAAACTGGGATAGAGTACAAAAAGCTTATGACGCAATGGTATATGGAAAAGGAAATGTAGCTTCTTCAGCAGTTGAAGCAATAGAAAAATCTTATGCTGAAAAAGTTAGCGATGAGTTTGTAATTCCTACTGTTGTTAAATCTGAAGGAACTATCAAAAAAGGAGATGTATTCATCAACTTTAACTTTAGACCAGATAGAGCTAGAGAAATAACTAGAGCTTTAAATGATAAAGAGTTCACAGGATTTGAAAGAGAATATCTAGGATTAAAATATTATTGTATGCGTCAATATGATGCTACAATAGAAGCACCAGTTGTATATGGAGAAAAAGATATAAATAATACATTTGGTGAAGTTATTTCAAGAGCAGGATTAAAACAACTAAGAACTGCTGAAACAGAAAAATATGCACACGTTACATTCTTCTTTAATGGAGGAAAAGAAGCTCAATATGAAGGTGAAGATAGAAAACTTGTAGCGTCTCCAAAAGTAGCTACTTATGATCTACAACCAGAAATGTCAGCTTGTGGAGTAACAGAAGGATTGATGGAAGCTCTAAATTCAGATGTTTATGATGTTATTATTATAAACTATGCAAACCCAGATATGGTTGGACATACAGGAGTATTTGATGCAGCAGTTTCAGCTGTTAAAAAGATAGATCGTTGCTTAGGAAAAGTAGCTGAAAAAGTATTAGAATTAGATGGAACATTATTAGTTACAGCAGATCACGGAAATGTTGAACTAATGGAAGATCCAGTTACTAAAATACCATTTACAGCTCATACAACTAACAAAGTTCCATTTATTATGATTTCTAATAAATATAAAAATTATAAATTAGAAGATGGAAAATTATCTGATATAGCACCTACTATGTTAGAAATATTAGGTTTAGATAAACCAGAAGATATGAATGGACATTCATTATTAGTTAAATAATATAGAATTAGAGAGTTAAATAATTTTAACTCTCTTTTTTTTAAAATATTTTTGACAAATTAGGTATAAAATAAAAAAAACTATTGACATAATTAGGAATATATAGTATATTATTATTGTAATAAAAATGTAATGATTATAAATTAGGAAATAAAATTTAAGAGAAATTGAAGGAGGAAATGATTATGGCTAAATGGAGATGTAAAGTTTGTGGAGAAATTATAACTGACCCTACTGTTGAGGTATGTCCAGTTTGTAAAGCAGGAAAAGATAAATGGGAAGAAGTAGTAGAAGGATCAGAAAGAGTTTGGGCTACTGAACATAAAGTTGGAGAAGGACTAGCTTGTGGAGATGCAGAAATCATCGCTGGATTAAAAGCTAACTTTGAAGGAGAATGTACAGAAGTTGGAATGTACCTTGCAATGTCAAGAGTAGCAGACAGAGAAGGATACCCAGAAGTTGCTGAAGCTTACAAAAGAATAGCTTTTGAAGAAGCTGAACACGCAGCTAAATTTGCTGAACTATTAGGAGAATGTGTAACTGATTCTACTGAAAAGAACTTAACAATGAGAGTAGAAGCTGAATATGGAGCAACTGCTGGAAAATTTGATATTGCTAAGAGAGCAAAAATGTTAGGATTCGATGCTATTCACGATACAGTTCACGAAATGGCTAAAGACGAAGCTAGACACGGAAAAGCTTTCGCTGGATTACTAAACAGATACTTTGGAAAATAATTAAAAATTAACTTAGTTGATAAGAGGTTGTAAAAGGTTACAGCCTCTTTTTTTTATTTTATATATT
>JAUNAY010000027.1 GCA_030527385.1 Fusobacterium sp.
ATATTTTGTTACTTTAAATTATACCCAAAAAATTATATTTCTTCAATGGGGTTTCAAAGATAAAAAAATAATATATATCTTTACTGATAGAAAGTGTTATAATATAATATGAAAAAATAAAAAAATGATAAAGGAGTTGTTCAGGTGAAAACTTTAAAAACTTTTTTCTTGATGGGAATAATGACTTTTATTCTTATGATTATAGGGAATGCCGTTGGAGGAAGAAACGGTATGATGATTGCCTTTATAATGGCAGGAGTGATGAATTTTATCTCTTATTGGTATAGTGATAAGATTGTTTTGTCTATGTATGGAGCTCAACCAGTAGATGAAAATACGAATCTGTATAGATTAGTTGAAAGATTGGCAAATGAAGCTGATATTCCTATGCCTAAGGTATATATTATCAATGAATCTCAACCAAATGCTTTTGCAACAGGAAGAAATCCAAGTCACGCAGCAGTGGCAGTGACAAGAGGACTTATGGAGATAGTAGATGAAAATGAACTTTCAGGAGTAATAGGGCACGAATTAGGACACGTACACAATAGAGATATACTTATTAGTACAGTTGCTGCTACAATGGCAGGAGCTATTACATTTTTAGCAAATATGGCTAAATGGGCAGCTATATTTGGAGGAAGAGGAGATGATGAAGATAGAGATGGAGCAAATCCATTAGCACTTATATTTATTTCAATTCTAGCTCCTATTGCTGCAATGCTTGTACAAATGGCAATTTCAAGAACTAGAGAGTATAAAGCTGATGAATTTGGAGCAAAGGTTAGTGGAAACCCTTTATATCTAGCAAATGCTTTAAGAAAACTTGAAACTTATAGCAGAAGAATTCCTATGGAGAATGCTTCACCAGCTACAGAAAATATGTTTATTGTAAGTCCACTAGCAGGAAGTAAAATGGCAAATTTATTTAGTACACATCCTGCAACTGCAGATAGAATAAAAAAATTAGAAGAGATGTCGTTTTAGGAGGAAAGAAAATGAAAAAAATTTTATTAACTATTGCTATGTTTATAGGGGTTATAACTTCAGCTTTTTCAAAGGAGATAATTCCAGAATATTATGTGATGGAAAGATTACTTATACCTATTGAAGACTCAAAAACATATAAATATATAGGAGCAGAGGAGATAGGAAGATTTAAAGAAATAAAAGCTATTCAAGTGGATAAAAAAGTATTAAAAGGGTTGGGAACTTCTGAAAATCCTTTCTATATGAAAAGTTCTAGTGGAAATGTAAAAGCTGTAAGAGTTGGAGATTATATAGTTTCTCCACTAAATTTATCAAGTGTTTATTTTGTGGCAAAGGATACTTTTGAGCAAAATTATAGAGATATCAATGCACTTGAAGTATCAATAGAAACAGCAGAAGTAAGTACTATGACAGAAAAAGTTGATACTTCAGAAGTAGATGAAGCAAACAACAGAATCAATACATCAGAAAATTAAAAGGAGCTGTGTGAGGTGGGAAAGGAAATAAAAGCAAAGACAGGTTATTTTTTTAGAGAACTTTTGAATCAAGGAAAGGTATCAAATATAACTTCTGGAATAAAAAGGGCTTTACAAAATTATAAAAGAGCAAATTCTGCACTTTGGGTAAATTCTCTTTGCTTTTATACCTTGCTTTCTTTAGTTCCAATATTTGCAATTCTATTTAGTTTGGGAAACTGGTTGGGAGTTGCAGAAAATTTGATCAAACAACTGAATAAATATTCCCCTTTAAATGAAGAGATGATAAGTTTTCTTATCACCTTTTCAGAAAATTTGTTAGAGAATGCAAGAGGAGGAGTTTTAGCAGGGATAGGTTTTCTATTTTTGGGTTGGACATTAATTACGATGTTTTCAATAATAGAAAAAGCATTTAATGATATTTGGCAAGTATCAAAAACAAGAATAATTTTGAGAAAAATTACTGATTATGTAGCTTGTTTTTTATTATTTCCATTATTAATTTTAATAGTTAATGGAAGTATGATAATTTTAGGTAAGAAATTAGAGGGTATTTATGATATATCACCTTATCTTATTCAATTAGTGCCTATTTTAACTTTGGTGTTATTTTTTACAGCATTATATATGCTAATACCAAATACAAGTGTAAGATTTATTCCAGCTTTTTTTTCAGCAATATTTGTAACTATTTTTTTTGCTGGAGTTCAGTATCTTTTTATTAATTTACAGGTTATGATTATAGCTTATAACAAAATTTATGGGAGTTTTTCAGGTGTATTTATATTCTTTTTTTGGTTGAAAATAATGTGGTTTTTTGTGATATTGGGGGCTCATTTCTCATATTTTCTTCAAAATAAAGAGTTAAAATTAGATAGCTTTGATGTGAACAGAATAAGTTTTAACTCTAAAGAAGCTTCATCTTTAATGATACTATATGAACTAATTAGAAGATATAAAAATGATTTAACACCAGCTACTGTAAAAGAGATAGCTGAAGAGTATAATTTATCATACAATTTAGTTTTGTATATTCTTGAGCTTTTTGAAGAAGTAGGATTAGTGGTTGAGGTTATAAATGAAAAAAGTAGATATGAAAGAATATATGTTGTGGCTAATAATATAGATAGAATAAATTTTGAGAAACTGTATTTAATTTTAGAAAATTATGGAGAGAATATTGATACTATAAATAATGAAAAAAATAGAATATTTTTTGATATAGTAAAAAATAAAGATTATAAAATCTTACTAAAAGATATTATTTTAGATGAAAAATAAAAATTTTCTTGGAGGAAAAATGAAAAATTTGAATTTATTGATAAAACCAGCTTCAAGTAGTTGTAATTTGCGTTGTAAATATTGTTTTTATTATGACGTTGCTGATAATAGACAAGTACAAAATTTTGGTATAATGAATGATGAAACTTTAGAAAATATGGTAAAAAAAGTATTTGATGATGTTGAATATTGTGCAAATTTTGCTTTTCAAGGTGGAGAGCCAACAGTGGCAGGAATAGAGTATTTTGAAAAATTTCATAAATTTGTAGAAAAATATAATGTTAATAAGATAAATGTTAACTTTTCACTTCAGACAAATGGAACTCTATTGAATAAAAGATGGCTAGAACTTTTTAAAAAATATAATTATTTGATTGGAGTTTCTCTTGATGGAAATAAGAGTACTCACGATACGTTTAGAGTAGATGCAAATGGTGAGGGAACATTTTCAAGAGTATTAAAAGCAACTAAAATGTTAACAAAAGCAGGAGTAGAATTTAATATTTTATGTGTAGTTAATAAATTGATAGCTCAAAATGGAAAAACAATATATAATTTCTTTAAAAATAATGGGTTTAGATACTATCAGTTTATTCCGTGTTTAGATGCTCTTAACTGTCCAAAAGAGGAAGATTATACTCTTACAGCAGAAGATTATGGTAAGTTTTTAGATGAGACATTTAATTTATGGGCTGATGATATACTGTCTGGAAAAAGAATAAGTATTAGACATTTTGATAATTATACTAAAATAATTTTAGGAGAAGCTCCAGAAGCTTGTGATATGGTTGGACATTGTAATATGAATGCTGTGTTAGAATCTGATGGAAGTATGTATCCGTGTGATTTTTATGTATTAGATCAATTTAAGGTTGGAAACGTAAATGAAAGTAGTTTTATTGAGCTGTTTACAAGTCCTAAGGAGAGAGAATTTTTAAATTCTTCTCTTGAAGTAAATGAAAAATGTAAACAGTGTAGTTATTTTAAAATATGTCGTGGAGGTTGTAGAAGACATAAAGACTTAATGGAAGATGGAACATATGAGAATAGATTTTGTAAAAGTTATCAGTACTTTTTTGAAAAAAATATAGATAGAATGATAGAAGTTGCAAAATACATATTAAAAATTAGAAATAGTCATAGATAATATAAAGAAATCCCAGTCAACTAATAAAAATGACTGGGATTTCTTTTCGTTTATTCATAAATTCTTCATAAAAATGATAAGAAAAAACATTTTTTGTACTAAATATAAATAGAATGTATTGATAAAAATAGCAAAAAAATAAAAAAATTTTTTTAGATACAAGTTGTTTTAAACCCTGTAAAATAAGGGAAAACCTGTATGATACAAGTTTAAAGCTAGTAAAAACAATGGTTGACAAGGGTAATAGTTAATATTATACTTAGATTAAAGATGATATCATTAAAATCCATGGGAGAAAAAATGTTTGTAATTAATAAGGAAAGCGAAGTACCACTATATCAGCAATTAGTTTATAACTTAAAAAAAGCTATAAAAGATGGGACTTTAAAAAAAAATGATAAAATTCCAGCTGAATCAGAATTTTGTTCTAAGTATGAATTAAGTAGAACTACTGTTAGACAAGCTCTTGAAATTTTAGAGAAAGAGGGGTATATCTATAAGATAAGAGGAAAAGGAAGTTATATTTCATCTCCTAAAATATATCAAAATAGATCTGGTTTTAGCAAGTTTTATGATGATATGAGAACATTAGGAAAGATTCCAGCATCGAAAATTTTATCTATGAAAGTAAAGAAACCAAATGAACTTCTGAGAGAAAAGATGAATCTTTCAGAAGATGAGCTTATTTTTAAACTTGTTTGGGTAAGATATGGGAACGATGAAGCTCTTATATATGAAACAATATGCTTAAATTATTCGTTGGTAAAGGGTATAGAGAATATTAATTTAAAAACAAAAAAATTATATGAAGTGCTTTCTGAAGAGTTTGGGGTTAAAATAACTCACGGAGAAGAGATGTTCTATCCTTGCAAATTAGATACAACAGAAGCTAAGTATCTTGAATTAGCTGAAGGTGATCTTGGAATGCGAGTGGAAAGGACAACATTTCAAGGGGAGAAAATTTTAGAATATACCCAATCTACTGTTAGGGGAGATAAATTTGTATATATGACAAATTTTTCTGGGAACAACTATTATTAAAAAATTAGGAGGGAAAATATGACATTTATTTCATTTGTATTAATAACAGCATTAATCGCATTTGTTTCGTGGCTAAAAACAAAAGGAGAAGATGGAAGTGCTAAAGGTTATTTCTTAGCAGGAAGAGGACTTACAGCAACAGTAATTGGATTCTCAATGGTATTAACAAGTCTTTCAACAGAACAATTAGTAGGAGTTAACGCATCTTCATATGCAAGTAACTTTTCAATTATAGCTTGGACTGTACAATCAGTAGTACCTCTATGTGTACTTGCTTTATATCTACTTCCAAAATATTTGAAAGGTGGATTTACAACAATTCCAGAATTCTTTGAAGAAAGATATGATAGACAAACAAGACAAATAATGTCATTATTATTCTTAGTAGCATATACATTTGTAATGATTCCAGGAGCTTTATATTCAGGGGCTATTGCATTTACTCAAATCTTTGACGTAGAAGCGATGTTTGGAGTAAGTTTCAATACAGCTTTATGGAGCGTTGTATGGCTAATAGGTATTATTGGAGGAATTTATGCAGTATTTGGAGGATTAAAAGCAGTTGCTGTTTCAGATACATTAAATGGATTTGCTCTAATAATTGGTGGGGCTATGATTCCTTTCTTTGCTTTAAAATATTTAGGTGAAGGAAGTATGGCAAAAGGAATAGAAATAGTAACTACAACTCATATAGAAAAACTAACAGCTTGGGGAGCAGCAGCAGACCCTGTACCTTGGACAACAATATTTACAGGTATTCTAATAGTAAACTTCTTCTATTGGACAACAAACCAAGCTATTATTCAAAGATCATTAGCAGCTAAGAGCTTAGCAGAAGGACAAAAAGGAATCTTATATGCAGCAATATTCTTACTACTATTACCAATTATGCTAAATGTACCTGGATTAATCTCTTTCCATATTTTTGGAGACTCTCTAAAAAATATTGACTTAGCTTATCCTACATTAGTATCAAAAGTATTACCAAAACCACTATTAGGATTCTTTACAGCTTGTTTATTTGGAGCAATCTTAAGTACATTTAACTCATTTATAAACAGTGCTGCAACATTATTCTGCTATGATATTTATAGACCTATGTTAAAGAAAGATATTTCAGATGAAGATTTAATAAAAGTAGCTAAAATAGCTGGAACAGTAATTGCAATTATTTCTATGATAATAGCTCCATTACTACAATATGGAACTGGAGGATTATTCTTACTATTAAAAAGATTCGCAGGATTCTTTAATATTCCAATAGTTGCACTTGTAGCAGTAGGATTCTTAAATAAAACTGTTTCAGGAAAAGCAGCAAGAGCTACTGTATTATTACACGTTATCCTTTACTACTCATTAGTATGGATTTTCAAAGTAAAAGTAAACTTTGTACACGTAATGGGAAGCTTATTCATCTTCGACGTAGTTTTAATGTTTATACTTGGAAGTGTATTTAAAAGAGAAACTCCATATGTTCCTTCAAATAATAACAAATCAAATGTAGATTTGACAGATTGGAAATATGCTAGAGAAACATCAGCACTACTAATTATGGGATTATGCTATCTATATGCAGTACTTTCTCCGTGGGGATTAGCTGGAGGAAATGGAATAGGTAAGATAACTATGATATTTGTTGTTTTGACAATTATTGTAATTGGTGTTATAACTATAACTAAGAAAAAAGTTACTACATCAAAATAAGTTGAGCAACAAAATGGTAAAAAGCTTTTCTAATTAAGGTTAGAAAAGATTTTTGGTAAAATATAAGGAGGAAAGAAATATGAATAATAATATAGTATATATATTATTAGATCAAGTTAGACTTGATATGTTAGGAACTTACGGACATAAAGTTGTAAAGACTCCTAATATGGACGCGATAGCAGCAGATGGAGTAAAATTTAATAACGCATTTACACCTGCATCTGTATGTGGACCAGCAAGAACATCTCTATTTACTGGACAAATGCCAAGTAATCACGAATTAATGAGAAATAGTGAAAAAGGTGGAGAAGGAGATCCTAAATTAGAAAACCCTAATATTATTTCAGGAATGGGAGATTATGCAAACTATCTTATAGGAAAATGGCACGTAGGAAAAACAGTTCTTCCAAGAGATTTTGGATTTAGAGGACATAACTTCGATGGATATGGATACCCAGGAAGTAGAGTTTATAAAAATATGGTTTTTGATCAAGGACCAAAACAAGAACCTAGATATGTTGAATGGTTAAAAGAAAATAACTTTGAAATACCAGAAGTAACAAATAGTTACTTTGGAGAAAATCCACATTTAAGAGTACAAGAACTTTGTGGACTTTTAAGTGGAACTAGAGAGGCTACTCTTCCATTCTTCGTAGTATCAGAAGCTAAAAAAGCTATATTAGAAGCTAAAAAAGAAAATAAACCATTCTTTGTATGGATGAACTTCTGGGGACCACATACACCTTGTGTAGTACCCGAACCTTACTACTCAATGTATAAACCTGAAGATGTAAATCTTGATGAAAGTTTCTATAATCCAATGCAAGGAAAACCACTTCACTACAAAGATATAGCTAAAATGTGGGGAGTTTGGGAAGCACCAGAAGAAAAATGGAAAGAAATAATCTGTAAATTCTGGGGATATATAACTCTTATAGATGATGCTATTGGTGAATTTGTAAAATTCTTAAAAGAAGAAGGATTATATGAACAACTATTTATGGCTATAACAGCAGATCACGGAGATGCTATGGGAGCTCATAAGTTAATAGAAAAAGGGGAATTTATGTTTGATACAACATATAGAATTCCTATGATCGTAAAAGATCCTTGTTCAGATAGAAAAGGAGAAGAAGACAATAACTTTGTATATCTTCACGACTTAACATCAACTTGTTATGATGTAGCTGGAAAAGAGATTCCGTCATTCTTTGATGGTGAAAGTATGTTACCAATATTAAGAGAGCATAAAAATAATGATAGAAAAGGAATCTTAGGACAATTAGCTGGACACTTTGTATTCTTTGAACAAAGAATGTGGAGAAGAGATGATTATAAAATAGTATTCAATGCAACAGACGTTGGAGAATTATATGATCTTAAAAATGATAAAGGTGAAATAAATAACCTATTCTATAATCCAGAATATGCTGATATTAAAAAAGAGATGTTAGAAGAGTTATATAATGAAATGGTAAAAATAAAAGACCCTCTAGCTAACTGGCTATATAGAATAATTAATGAAATTTAATTAATTTAAAATAAAAATCCCTTGTTTAATACAAGGGATTTTTTTATGATAAAATTTTATAGAGAACTATTATTTTTTTAAGAATATAAATGTCAAAGTTAAGAGTAAAAAAAATCCTAAATCTAAAAAAAATAATTGCCAATTATTTCAATATATGGTATTATTTTAAGTAAGTATGAGATAAACTTTAGTAAAGTATTCAAAGGTTTTTCTGCTTTTAAAATTATTGAAAGTACGGCTGGTATTTTACAAATAAATATAAATAGTCCTTTTAATTAATAAATAAGATGGACATTATAGTAGATCAAAGATTAGAGAATACACGATAAGTTTAAGACACGGGGATTGATTTTAACTAGAACTTGAAGAGTAGAAAAAGGACTTGATATAGGAAAGTCTAATTTTTTTAAATGAAAAATTGGTACGGACGATATAACAATTAATTCGAGTTTTTAAAGGAGGACTTATGTCATATTTTGTAGGTGTAGACATTGGTGGAACAAATGTTGAAATGGGGATACTAAATGAAGCAGGAGAGATACTTATTAAAAAAAGTATTAAAACTGATTCAAAAAAAGGAGCAGAAGATACATTTGGAAGAATATGGAGTGCTATAAGCAGTTTAATAACAGAACTAGGAATTACTAAAGATGATATTGAATCAATAGGAATGGGAATTCCAGGACCAGTATTAAATAACTCTATTGTAAAAATAGCAGCAAACTTTTCTTGGGGAGATAATTTCCCAGCTAAAGAATTAATGGAAAAAATTTCTGGAAAACCTGTTAAAGTTGGAAATGACGTTAAATTGATAGCATTAGGAGAAGCTTTATTTGGAGCTGGAAGAGGATATAAAAATAGTATAACTATTCCAATAGGAACTGGAATAGCTGCTGGAATTATAATTAATGGTGCTGTTGTAGAGGGAGCAGATGGAGCAGCAGGAGAGTTTGGACACGTAGTTGTAAACAAACAAGGGTATAAATGTGGTTGTGGACTAACTGGTTGCCTAGAAACTTATTGTTCAGCAACAGGAATCATAAGAGAAGGTAAAAGAAGATTAGCAGAAAGCAGAGATAATGCACTATATAGAAGAATAGAAGGATGTATTGACAGCTTAGAAGCAAGAGATATATTTGATTTAGCAAAAGAAGGAGATAAATTCTGTACAGATATCGTAGATTGGTTCTGTGAATATATGGCTGAAGGAATTGGAATGCTATTAAATATATTAAATCCTGAAATTATAATTTTCTCTGGAGGAGTGTCAAGAGCTGGAGATATTCTATTAGATGGAGTTAAGAAAAATCTTCCTAAATATGCTTTAGGAATGACAATGGAAAACTTGAAGTTTGCTTTTGGTGAACTAAACGAAGAAGCTGGAATTAAAGGAGCAGCAGCTCTTGTAATGAATGAAAATAAATAAATTTTTGAAAAGGAGATGGAGCAAATGGAATTTAAAGATTGCGTAACTTGGAAAGAGATAGCTCAACAACCAGGAATCTGGAAAGAAGAAGTATCAATAGTAAAAGAAAACATTGAAGCTTTGGGGAAATTTATTGAAGGTGTAAAAGGAAATAAAGTAAAAGTAATATTTACAGGAGCAGGTTCATCTGAATTTGTAGGAAATACAATTTGTTCATACATTAACAGCAGAATAGATATCGAAGTTTTATCAGTTCCAACAACTGATATCGTATCTATGCCAGAACAATATTTAGATGCTGATGCAGATATTATATTAGTATCTTGTGCTAGATCAGGAAACTCTCCTGAAAGTGTTGCTGCAGTAGAATTAGCAGACAAACTAGTTAAAAATATTCACCATATCTTTATAACTTGTAATAAAGAAGGAAAACTAGCTAAAATTTCTGAAACTGGAGATAACAAATATCTTCTATTAATGCCAGAAAGAACAAATGATAAAGGATTTGCTATGACAGGAAGCTTCTCTTCAATGGTAGTAGCAGGAGTTCTAGTTCTACTAAGAAAAGACCTAGATGTATTAGGAGAAAAAGTAGAATATGTAGCTTCACTAGTTGAAAGAAATCTTGATAAAATAGTAGCAAATGCTGAAATAGTAGCAGATTTAGATATTGAAAGAATAGTATACTTAGGAGATGGAACAAGTAAAGGATTAGCTGAAGAAATAGCTCTTAAAGTTCTTGAACTTACAGGAGGAAAACTAGCTTCATTCTTCAATACATTCCTAGGATTCAGACACGGACCTAAATCAATAGTAAATGATAAAACTGCTATTGTATGTTTAATGTCAAATAACCCATACACAAGAATTTATGAACTTGATCTATTAAAAGAGTTCAAAAATGAAGGTGGAAAAAAACAAATTATCGTTTTAGATACAGTATATGACGAAGAAGTAAAAGCAAACTCAAATTACTACTTCTCTTATGAAGATGCTAAATTAGGAGAAATGGAAGATATATTTGCAAGTCTTTCTTACCTAGTTTATGGACAATTAATTTCTCTAATTAAATCAGCTAAATTAGGAATTAACCCAGACAATCCTTGTCCTACTGGAGAAGTAAACAGAGTAGTTAAAGGTGTAATTATTCACGAATTCAACAAATAATTAAAAATATTAGGAGGAAAATAGATGTTAGTATCATCAAGACAATTATTATTAGATGCTCAAAAAGGAAAATATGCAGTACCAGCGTTTAACGTACATAATATGGAAACAATTCAAACAGTAGTAGAAGCTGCTGCAGAATTAAGATCACCTATCATCGTTGCAGCTACACCTGGAACAATGAAATATGCAGGACCAGAATTCTTCATCAAAATGGTAGAAATCTGTTCTGAAAAATATGACATACCAGTAGCAATGCACCTAGATCACCACGAAAGTTATGATGAAATAGTAAATGCAATTCAAATCGGAACTAAATCAGCAATGATCGATGCTTCTCACTTAGATTTTGAAGCAAATATCGCAATGGTTAAAAAAGTTGTTGATTATGCTCACAGATTCGACGTAACAGTTGAAGGAGAATTAGGAATTCTTGGAGGACAAGAAGACGATTTAGTAAGAGATGAAAAAGATAGCAAATATACTAACCCAGCTCAAGCTAAAGAATATGTAGAAAGAACTGGAATTGACTCTCTAGCAGTAGCAATTGGAACTGCTCACGGAGTATACAAAGAAGAACCAAAACTAGACTTCGACAGACTTGCTGAAATCAGAGCAGTTGTAGATGTACCATTAGTATTACACGGAGCTTCTGGAGTACCAGCTGAACAAGTTAAAAAAGCAATCGAATTAGGAATCACAAAAGTAAATATCGCAACTGAATTAAAAATGCCTTTTGCTGAAACACTAAGAGAAGTATTAATCAACAAACCAAATGAAAGTGACCCTAGAAAATACTTTGGACCTGCTAAAGAAGCAATGAAAAAAGTAGCAATCGAAAAAATATTAATGTGTGGAAGTAACGGAAGAGCATAGTTATGAAAAAAATATTAACTGTTACTTTAAATCCTGCAATAGACGTTAGATATAACGTTGAAAATATGAGAATTGGTGAAGTAAATAGAACTAAACATATTGAAAAAACTGCAGGTGGAAAAGGAATAAACGTAAGTAGGGTTATAAATCAACTTGGTGGAGATGTAACAGCAACTGGAATAGTTGGAGGATTTACTGGTAAACTATTTCTTTCAAAATTAAATGCTGGAAATATAAAAAATGATTTCTTAGAAACAAGTTATGAAACAAGAACTTGTATCGCAGTTATAGATAAAGATATAAAAGGAATAACAGAATTTCTTGAATCTGCAGAAGGAACAACAGAAGATTTTGAAGAATTCAAATCAAAATATATAAATATTTTAGAAAATGAAAAAGTAGAGATTGTATGTGGTTCTGGAAGTCTTTTAAAAGGAATAGGAAAAGATGCTTACAATCCTTTAATAGAAGAAGCTCACAAAAGAGGAATAAAATTTATTCTTGATACAAGTGGGGAATCTCTAGTAAAAGGTATGGAAGCAAAACCATTCTTAATAAAACCAAATCAAGAAGAGTTAGAAGATATTACTGGAAAAAAATTCAAAGATCTTTCTGAGATAGTAGAAGCAGCTAAAGAGTTAGTAAAAACTGGAATACAAGTGGTAATGGTTACTCTTGGTGGAGACGGAGCTATTTTAGTAACTGATAAAGTAGTTTATAAAGGAACTTTCCCAAAAGTAGAAATTAAAAATACAGTTGGTTCTGGAGATTCAACAATAGCTGGAATGGCATTTGGATTGTCTAAAGAAATGGAATTAAAAGAATGCTTTAGATTAGCAGTAGCTTGTGGAACAACAAATGCTATGCTTGATAGTACTGGAAATATTGATTTAGATATATTAAAAGATATATTAGAAAAAATAACAGTAGTAGAACTTTAAT
>JAUNAY010000028.1 GCA_030527385.1 Fusobacterium sp.
AGACAATTAGGAGGAAAATTTAATTTTAAAGCCTTTATAATGTTATTATTTATAATAACAATAGCTATGTCTAGTTCATCTTTCTTAAATGATACAAATAGTAGTGCAAGTGAAGAGATAGGATATACACAATTTATTCAAAAAATTGAAAACTCTGAAATAAAAAAAGTTAATGAAAAAGAAGGGTATGTGTATGGAGAAACTGCACAAACTTCTGATGGAGAAGAGGGAAAAACATTTAAAGCTAGAATGATTACTAATAGATTAGGTGATGATCCTAATATGGTAAAAGTTTTAAATACCTATGGAACAGAAGTAGCATCACTTCCTCCACAAGAGTTACCATTCCTTGTAAATATGTTAGTTTCTTGGTTCCCAATGTTACTTTTAATAGGAGTTTGGGTATTTATGCTAAATAGAATGAATAAAGGTGGTGGTGGTGGACCACAAATCTTTAATATGGGAAAATCTAAAGCAAAAGATAATGGAGAAGAGATTTCAAAAGTGACTTTTGCAGATGTTGCTGGAATACCAGAAGCTAAAGTTGAATTAGAAGAGGTTGTTAGCTTCTTAAAAGAGCCAGAAAAATTTAAAAAGATAGGAGCAAAGATACCTAAGGGAGTACTTCTACTAGGAAGACCAGGAACTGGAAAAACTTTGTTAGCTAAAGCAGTTGCAGGAGAAGCTAAGGTACCTTTCTTTAGTATGTCTGGATCTGAATTTGTAGAGATGTTTGTAGGAGTAGGAGCTTCAAGAGTTAGAGATCTATTTAATAAAGCGAGAAAAAGTGCTCCGTGTATTATATTTATAGATGAAATTGATGCAGTGGGTAGAAAAAGAGGTTCTGGACAAGGTGGAGGAAATGATGAAAGAGAGCAAACTCTAAACCAACTTCTTGTTGAGATGGACGGATTTGGTACTGATGAAACTATCATAGTTTTAGCAGCAACTAACAGACCAGAAATATTAGATAGAGCCTTAATGAGACCGGGAAGATTTGATAGACAAGTTGTAGTTGATAATCCAGATATTAAGGGAAGAGAAGAGATTTTAAAAGTTCACGCTAGAGGTAAAAAATTAGCTAAAGATGTAGATCTTTCTATTATTGCAAAGAAAACTCCTGGATTTGTAGGAGCTGATTTGGCAAATATGTTAAATGAGGCAGCTATTTTGGCAGCTAGATCTGGAAGAGAAGAGATAAATATGGCAGATTTAGAAGAAGCTTCAGAAAAGGTAAGTATTGGACCTGAAAGAAAATCAAAAGTTGTAATAGAAAAAGAAAGATTGATAACTGCTTATCACGAAGCAGGACACGCTCTTATGCACTATTTGTTGCCAAATACAGATCCTGTTCATAAGATTACTATTGTACCTAGAGGAATGGCTGGAGGATTTACAATGGCACTTCCAGAAGAGGAGAGAAGCTATAAGTTTAAGAGCGAGTTTTTAGATGAGATCAGAATATTATTTGGAGGAAGAGCAGCAGAGCAAATAGTATTTAATGATATAACAACAGGGGCAAGTAATGATATAGAAAGAGCCACTGCGATAGCTCACGCCCTAGTAACTAGATTTGGAATGAACAGTAAATTTGGACCAATGTTGCTAGATAATACAAAAGAGGGAGATCTTTTCCAACAAAAATATTACAGTGACACTACTGGAAAAGAAGTAGATGATGAGATAAGAAAAATTATTTCTGATATGTATGCTGAAACTATAAAAATGTTACAAGAAAATTATGATTCTTTAGATAGAGTTTCTAAGGCATTATTAGAAAAAGAAACTTTAAATAGAGAAGAATTTGAATCTCTTATGAGAGGAGAAGATATATTTAAAGCTAAAGAGGTTGAGGCAGAAAAAGTTGAAACTGTAAAAGAAGAGATAAAAGAAGAAGTAGTTGAAGATCAAAAAATAGTTGAAAAAGTAGAAGAAAATCAAGAAAAAAATGATATTGTAGAAGAAATAGAAAAATAATTATTTACATTTAATAAAAACTATGATAAAATAAGTATAATTTGAGCTCAGTTTTACGATTAGCCCCGTATTACTTAGCTTAGATAATTTAATAATTAGGAGGAATCATTAAAATGGCTATGAGAAGTAAAGCAGAAATAATCAAAGAATATGGAAAATTTGAAGGAGATACTGGATCAACTGAAGTGCAAATCGCTCTTTTAACAGAAAAAATTAACCACTTAACAGATCACCTAAGAGTTCATAAAAAAGATTTCCACTCAAGATTAGGACTTCTTAAAATGGTAGGACAAAGAAAAAGATTACTAGCTTACCTAACTAAGAAAGATCTTGAAGGATACAGAAGCCTTATCGCAAGACTTGGAATCAGAAAATAGTTATTTAAAGCAGTTGAAAAACGAGGATATTTCCTCGTTTTTTTTGTAGTGTTAAAAATATAAAAATAAATTGAAATTTTAACAAATATGAAGTATCCTATTAATTAATGAAGAGTAAAGAAAATTGTAGGAGAGGATTATGAAAAAATTTATATTAACCGTACTGATAATATTTTCAATATTTTCTATAAATGTTTTAGCTCAAGAGGAATACTTGAGGGGAAAAATTTTAAAACTTGAAGACTGTCTTTCACCAGAGGAAGAGGTTGAGGAGTTAAAAGAAATAATGCTGTATAGTGTAGTTATAGATGAGGGACCTAGAAAAGGTGATACAATTCTTGTGGAGTTTCCTATTTATAGAGAAGAAGCTTTTAATATAAATGTAAAAGAGGGAGATAGAGTTGTATTATATTATGAAGTAGATGAAGAGGGAAATGAGAAATATTATATAGCTGATATTGATAAAAGATTAGGCATATGCTATTTGACAGGTATTTTTGTATTAATAGTTTTAATTATTGCAAAATTTAAGGGATTTAAAGCTATGGTAGCTCTTCTTCTTGTAATATTATTTATATATAAATTATTTTTGCCTAAGATAATAGAGGGCTATTCTCCAATATTACTTTCTGTGATTGTAGCACTCTTTGCATCTGTAATAACTATATATTTGATGACAGGATTTAATAAAAAGGGAATAGTAGCCATTTTAGGCTCTTTTGGAGGGGTAATAATAGCAGGTGGACTATCTTATATATTTGTAAATTCTATGAGACTTACTGGATATGTGACTACTGAAACATTAAATTCAGCTTCTATGTTGGTAGGAATAGATGTTAAAGAGATGATTTCAGCTGGAGTTATACTTGGAAGTATGGGAGCTGTTATGGACGTAGCAATGTCAATAGCATCAGCTTTAAATGAGTTAAAGGAAAAAAATAGATACCTTCATAGCAGGGAGTTATTCTATTCAGGAATGAGAATAGGTAGCGATATTATTGGAACGATGATAAATACCTTAATACTTGCATATATAGGAAGCAGTTTGATGACTTCAATATTTATATATATGCAAAAAGATCAGTATCCATCAATAAGAATATTGAATTTTGAATCAATAGTGGTAGAAATTTTAAGAGCATTTTGTGGAAGTATTGGAATTTTAGTTGCTGTTCCTTTTACTGCATATATAGCATCTAGGATTTATTCAAAAAAATAAAAAATAAAAATTTTTTTCAAAAAAATAATAAAAGAAAATTTCTGAATTATACCAAAAAAATAGTATTTATGTATGTAAAATGTTCTCTTAACTAATCATATATAAAATTTATATCTCCTATATAAATTTTATAAATTTGACTAAAAGCCTAATAAATAGTACATTCTTTTTATGTGCTAAATTCTGAAATGCAAAATTTAAGGAATATAATAAAAATAGGACTTTACATATTTAAAAAATGTTGTATCCTTAATATATAAAGAGTATTCTTTTAGTTAGGAAAAAACCATAAGAGTACATTTTGTAAAAAAGGCATTTTGGAAGCCAAATTTCAAAATGAAAAATTAAAAATATTTTAGGAGGAAAAGTATGAAAAAGAAGCTACATCTATTACTTATGGCATTATTGTCAGTATTCCTTTTTGTTTCTTGTGGAGGAGAAAAAGGAGCAAGTTCTGAAAACGGGAAAGTTAGAGATACTCTAGTAGTTGCAAATGGAGCAGATGCAAAATCATTAGACCCACACGCAACTAACGATGCACCATCATCAAAAGTAACAGTTCAAATCTACAACAGTTTAGTAGATCAAGATGATAATATGAATGTTATACCAGCTCTAGCAGAAAGCTGGGAACAACCTGATGGAGTAACAACTATTTTCCACTTAAGAAAAGGAGTTAAATTCCACAACGGTGAACCATTAACAGCAAAAGACGTTAAATTTAGTTTAGATAGAATGAAAAACTCACCTCAAGTTTCTCACATTGTTGGAACTTTAGATAGAGTAGAAGTGGTTGATGACAATACAGTTAAAGTTATAACTAAACAACCATTTGGAGGATTATTAAGTCACTTAAGTCACCCAACTGCAGCAATCTTAAATGAAAAAGCAGTTAAAGAGTATGGAGATTCATATGGACAACATCCAGTAGGAACAGGACCATATAAATTTGTATCTTGGGCATCAGGAGATAGAATTGTTCTTGAAGCAAACCCTGATTACTTCTTAGGAGAAACTCCTATAAAAAATGTAGTTATCAAAGCAATATCTGAAGCTACAAACAGAACTATCGGACTTGAAACTGGTGAAATTGATATCGCTTATGATATTGAAGGAATGGATAAAGATAGAATAAGAGAAGATAAAAATCTAGTATTCTTAGAAGAACCATCATTAGGAATTGACTACATCGGATTTAACACTGCTAAAGCACCTTTCAACGATGTTAGAGTAAGACAAGCAATTGCTATGACAATCAATGCAGATGCTATCATTGAAGCAGTATACAAAGGATCAGCTACTAAGTCAAATTCATTAATAGGACCAAAAGTATTTGGACATACTACTGATGCTAAAGCTTGGGAAGTAAATATTGAAAAAGCAAAACAACTTCTTGCAGAAGCTGGATATCCAAATGGATTCAAAAGCAAAATTTGGATTAACGAAAACCCTGAAAGAAGAGACGTTGCTGTAATCGTACAAGATCAATTAAGAGCTATTGGAGTAGATATTGCAGTAGAAACTCTTGAATGGGGAGCTTACCTAGAAGGAACAGCAAGAGGAGATCACGATATGTTTATTCTTGGTTGGGTTGCTGTAACTGGAGATGCTGATTATGGACTATTCCCATTACTACACTCTTCTTGTTTTGGTGGAGCAGGAAACAGAGCATTCTACAATAATCCAAAAGTTGATGAGTTATTACTAAAAGCTAGAAACTCAAATGACCAAGAAGAAAGAAAAGCTCTATACAGAGAAGTACAAATCATTGCACAAGAGGAAGTACCTTATTATGTAACAGCATTTAAAGAACAAAACGTTGGACTACAAAAATATGTTGAAAACTTCAAACAAAGACCAGCAGGACACCATAGATTATATGGAGTTAAATTTAAAGAAAATGCTGATAAATAGTTAGTAAAAAAGGGGCTGCATCTATATTTAGAGTCAGCCCTTTAAAATAATTTTAGGACAGTTTTTTTATTTAGTTAGGTATATTTTAAAATCGAAGAAAGGAGAGAACACTTTAAAAAGTTAAAGTGTCGTGCTAAAAGATGCATAAATATGTATTAAGAAGACTTTTATTACTTATTCCTGTTCTATTAGGAGTATCACTTTTAGTTTTTACAATTATGTCATTGACTCCAGGGGATCCAGCTCAATTAATACTAGGAGAAAATGCACCTAAAGAAGCAGTTTTAAAACTAAGAGAAGAGATGGGATTAAATGACCCATTTTTAGTTCAATATTTTAGATTTGTTGGAAAAGCTATATTAGGAGATTTTGGTAGATCATATACAACAGGTAGAGAGGTATTTGGAGAAATATTCTCAAGATTCCCAAATACGCTTGTTCTAGCAGTTATAGGAATCTTTATTTCAGTTTGTATAGGAATACCAGTAGGAATTATTTCAGCTACAAGACAATATTCATTCTTAGATAGTTTTAGTATGGTATTAGCATTATTAGGAGTTTCAATGCCAGTATTCTGGTTAGGATTAATGCTTATCCTTACTTTCTCTGTAAAACTTGGTTGGCTTCCTTCAGGAGGATTTGATGGATTGGCAAGTTTGATTCTACCATCAGCAACTCTTGGAGTTGGTTCGGCAGCGATTATAACAAGAATGACTCGTTCGTCAATGCTTGAGGTAATTAGACAAGATTATATCAGAACTGCAAGAGCTAAAGGGGTAGCAGAAAAAGTGGTTATAAATAAACACGCTTTAAAAAATGCACTTATCCCTATTATCACAGTTGTAGGATTACAATTTGGAGGTCTTCTTGGAGGAGCTGTTTTAACTGAATCTGTATATTCTTGGCCAGGAGTAGGAAGACTTATGGTTGACGCTATCAGACAAAAAGATACTCCGACAGTATTGGCAGCAGTTGTGTTCTTAGCAGCAACATTCAGTATCGTAAATCTATTAGTAGATATATTATATGCTTATGTTGATCCAAGAATCAAGTCACAATACAAGTAGTAAGGAGGATTAATAATGTCGACAGAAAATACAAAACACAGTAATAAAAAGAGAAGCCAATGGAGAGAAGTATGGAGAATGCTTAAGAAAAACAAAATGGCTTTACTTGGACTTGGAATATTAGTTATTTTAGTTTTATTAGCTTTATTTGCTGATGTTATTGCAGATTATGATACAGTTGTAATTAAACAAAACTTAGCAAATAGATTAAAAGGACCAAGTGCAGAACATTGGTTAGGAACAGATGAATTTGGTAGAGATATTTTTGCAAGACTTGTTCACGGAGCAAGAGTATCATTAAAAGTAGGAATTATTGCAGTTGGAATTTCTATAATTCTTGGAGGAATTTTAGGAGCTTTAGCAGGATTCTATGGTGGAAAAATAGATAATATAATAATGAGAGTAATGGACGTATTCTTAGCAGTTCCAAGTATTCTATTAGCAATTGCTATTGTTTCAGCATTAGGACCAAGCATACTTAACTTAATGGTAGCTATCAGTATTTCAAGTGTACCTGGTTATGCAAGAATAGTAAGAGCTTCAGTTCTTTCAATTAGAGATCAAGAATTTGTAGAAGCTGCAAGAGCAATTGGAGCTAACAATGCTAGAATAATATTCAGACATATAATTCCAAACTCACTAGCTCCAGTAATTGTACAAGGAACTTTAGGAGTTGCAAGTGCTATATTATCAACAGCAGGATTAAGTTTTATAGGATTAGGAATTCAACCTCCAGCTCCAGAATGGGGATCAATGCTTTCAGGAGGTAGACAATACCTTAGATATGCTTGGTGGGTAACAACATTCCCAGGAGTAGCAATAATGATAACAATTCTATCTCTAAACCTTTTAGGTGACGGACTTAGAGATGCTTTAGATCCAAGACTAAAACAATAATAGAGGCAGGAGGAAGAAAATGAGTGAAAAATTATTGGATATAAAGAATTTAACTATTCAATATGTAACAGAAGATGAAGTTGTATCTGCTGTTAATGGATTAGATATAGAACTTAATGAGGGAGAGACAATAGGACTTGTTGGAGAAACAGGAGCTGGAAAAACAACTTCAGCTCTTGGAATAATGGGACTAGTTCCTAATCCTCCTGGAAAAATTGTAAGTGGAAGTATAGAGTTTGAAGGAAAAGATCTTTTAAAAGAAACTGAAGAGGGAATGAGAAAAATCAGAGGAAACAAAATTTCTATGATTTTCCAAGATCCTATGACATCATTAAACCCAGTAATGACAGTTGGAGAACAAATAGCTGAAGTTATTGAAATACACGAACATATAGGAAATGTAGCAGCACTTGAAAAAGCAAAAGAGATGCTAGAACTAGTTGGAATCCCTGGTGCTAGAGCAAATGATTACCCACATCAATTTTCTGGTGGAATGAAACAAAGGGTTGTAATAGCTATTGCTCTTGCTTGTAGTCCAAAGCTTCTTATAGCTGACGAACCTACAACAGCACTAGACGTAACTATTCAAGCTCAAGTACTAGATTTAATGAATGACTTAAAAGAAAAATATAAAACAGCAATGATACTTATAACACACGACCTTGGAGTAGTTGCTCAAGTATGTGATAAAGTAGCTATAATGTATGCTGGAGAGGTTGTTGAATCAGGAACATTAAGAGATGTTTATCTTGCTCCAAAACACCCATATACACACGGATTATTTGGATCTATACCAAGTTTAGATGAAGAAACAACAAGATTAAAACCTATTCAAGGTTTAATGCCAGATCCTACAAACTTACCATCAGGATGTAAATTCCACCCTAGATGTCCTCACGCAACAGAACTTTGTGCAAAACAAGTTCCAACTGTTACAGAAGTAGCACCAGGACATAAAGTAAGATGTTTAATTTGTGAGGGGCTAGTTGAATTTAAAGCAGAAGAGGAGGATAAAAAATAATGTCAGAAAATAAAGTTTTACTTGAAGTAAAAAATTTAAAGAAATATTTTAATACTCCAAAAGGACTTTTACACGCAGTAGATAATGTTAACTTTTCAATTTGTGAAGGAAAAACATTAGGAGTAGTTGGAGAGTCAGGGTGTGGAAAATCAACTACTGGAAGAGTTATTTTAAGACTTTTAGAAGCAACTGATGGAGAGGTAATTTTTGAAGGAGAAAATATCAGAAATTACTCAAGACAACAAATGATTGAAATGAGACAAAAGATGCAAATTATATTCCAAGACCCATTTGCATCTCTTAACCCAAGAATGACAGTAAGCGAAATCATAGCTGAACCATTAATTATTCATAAAAAATGTAAAACTAAAGATGAATTAGAAGCAAGAGTTAGACAATTGATGGAAACAGTTGGATTAAGTGAAAGACTTATGAATACATATCCACACGAACTTGATGGAGGAAGAAGACAAAGAATAGGAATAGCTAGAGCCTTAGCTTTAAATCCTAAATTTATTGTGTGTGATGAGCCAGTATCAGCACTAGACGTATCTATTCAAGCTCAAGTACTAAATCTAATGAAAGATTTACAAGAGGAACTTGGATTAACATATATGTTTATAACACACGATTTATCAGTTGTAAAACATTTCTCAGATGATATAGCTGTTATGTATTTAGGACAATTAGTTGAAAAAGCTCCATCAAAGGCTTTATTTAAAAATCCAATTCATCCATATACTAAAGCGCTATTATCAGCTATACCAGAAGCTAGTGTAGAAAAGAAAATGGAAAGAATTAGACTTCAAGGAGAAATCACTTCTCCAATCAATCCTGAAAAAGGTTGTAGATTTGCAAAAAGATGTGTTTATGCAAAGGATATTTGTAGACAAGAGGATCCAAAACTAACAGAGGTTGGAAATGGACACTTCTATGCTTGTCACTTAGCAAAAGAACTTGGATTTGTTAACGAAGAAAAATAAAAAATAAGAATAAACTTTTTAGTAGCTTTCTATGTTGATTTCATAGAAAGCTATTTTTTTATGAAAAAATGATTAAAAAATTAATATTTTAATTGTGGAAGTTAAGAAAGATAAAAGTTCATTAATACCTATAAATGCACACTTTAGATACTATGATAACTTTAGGTTAACTAAGATAATAAAAAAATGGCATAAATACTTATTTTAGATATTTAGTTTTTTAAAAAATCATAGTATATTATTATTGAACAATATTGTTAGGGGATTAAGATGAATAAGAATGATATCAGAATATTAGAATTAATTCAAAGAAAAGAAGTTAGCTCTAGGGTTGAGATTGCAAACAAAATTGGAATTTCACAAGCAGCAGTGAGCAAAAGAGTAAAATACTTAATCGAAAATGGGTATATAAAAGAAAACTATGACAAAAATAAAAAGACAAATGGAAGAAATAGTATAGGTTTAGAAATTAACCCTAATTTAGGTAGAGTTTTAGGATTATACTTAGCTCCAGAAGAGATATCAATAGTTTTATCTGATTTGGAAGGAAATTTATTAGAGCTTGAAAAAAAGAAGATTGAAAATATAAAAGAAGTAAAAAAAATATATTTTGATCTAATTAAAAAATATTCTTCTAAAAATAGGATTATAAATATTGGTATTGCAATGAATGGAATAGTTGATGTTCAAAATGGAATGAGTGTATACTCAGCTGCTTATGGCTGGAACAATGTAGAAGTAAAAAGTGAGATAGAAAAAAAATTTGGAATTCCTGTTTTTGTTGAAAATGGAATGAATTTAATGGCTCTTTATGAGAAAACCTATGGTTTATGTAAAGAGAAAAAAAGTTTTGTTGTGATAAATATTGGATCTGGAGTAGGGGCTGGAGTATATTTAAACAATAAAATTTATCACGGAAAAGATTTTGGAGTAGGTGAAATAGGACATATTCCTTTTGATTTATCAAAAGAAGCTCGGATATGCAGTTGTGGAAATAAGGGGTGTATTGAAACAATTTTAGCAGATTGGAGAATTGAAGAAAAGGCTCTTAAACTAACAGGAATAAATTATACATATGATGAAATAGTTAAAAGAGCAAATGATGGAGAAGCATTATTCCAAGAGATCTTTATAGATCTAATTCCAGTATTCTTAAATATAATATTTTGGATAACAACTTTAATAAATCCAGAAGAGTTAATAATATATGGAAAGATAAATAAATGTGAAGATTTCTTTTGGAGAGAGTTAAAAAGAAGAGTAAAAGAGGGGAATTTGAATAAAAATAACATCTTAACTATAAAAACAGCAAGGTTTGATAGTGATGTAATAGTTCACGGAGCAGTACTTTATGCTCTTGAGACATTAACAGAAACTATAAAATTATAAAAAAACTGAAATAAAAAAGGGGGAACTTATGAATTTTTCATGGGCTTTAGATGGAAGTATTATTGGATTTTATATTTTAATCAGTCTTTTAGTAGGACTTTCAATTAGAAAATATGTTACAAATGTAGAAGATTATCTTGTTGCAGGAAGAGAAGTAAACTTATATGCAGGAATGGCATCATTGGCAGCGACAGAATTTGGAATAGTTACTTGTATGGCAGCTGCACAGTTAGGTTATAGATATGGTTTTTCAGGAGCAATTGTAGGGTTGTTATTATGTACTTCGATGTACTTAGTTGGAAAAACAGGATTTTGCATAAAACCACTTAGAGATGCTAATGCAATGACATTACCAGAATTTTTTGAAAAAAAATATAGTCCAAGAGTAAGATGGGCAACTGGAGTAATAATTGTTATTGGGGGGCTTTTAAATACAGGAGTATTTTTAAGAACAGGTGGAGACTTTTTAGTATCAGTTGTAGGGCTAAATCCTGAATATCTTGAAATTACAATGACAGGACTTCTATTTGTTGTAGCTTTATATACAGTTTTAGGTGGAATGTTATCAGTACTGGTTACAGATTTTTTACAATTTATTTTAATGAGTGCAGGAATGATTATAGTTACAATCTATATTGTGTGTACAATAGGTTGGGGAAATATTTTAGATGCAGTTGAAAGTACTTATGGAGCAGCAGGATTTAATCCATTTATTAATAAAAATCTTGGTTGGCAGTATGTAATGTATACTTTTTTAACAGTTTCAGCAACAGTTTTAACTTGGCAAACAATGATTTCAAGAGTATTAGCTTGTAAAGATTCAACAGTTGCTAAAAAAATGTATACAAAAACAAGCTTTTTCTATATAGTACGTTCTTTAATACCAGTATGTTGGGGATTAGCGGCTCTTACTATTTGGAAACCAGATATGTTAGGGGGAGCACCAATAACAGCAATGCCAAGATTTTTAGCAGCAGCGTTACCAACTGGACTTATAGGAATAGTGGTTGCAGCGATGCTTGCAGCAGATATGTCGACAGATTCATCATATCTATTAGGTTGGGCAAGTGTGATATATAATGATATTTTAGTCGTTTTTCATAAAGGAACTTGGTCAGAAAAGAAAGCAGTATTCTTAAATAAAATTTTAGTTGCTGCTATTGGATTATTTCTATTGTTTTATGGGTTATGGTATCCATTAAAATCAGATTTATGGGTATATATGACTTTAACAGCATCGATCTATTCAGTTAGTGTTTCTACTTTACTGATAGCGGCTTGTTATTGGAAAAAAGCTAATACTTGGGGAGCTTATGCAGCAATAGTAGTAGGATCAGCTACACCATTATTATTCTTGGTAATGCAACAAATACCGGCAACAGCAGAATTAGCAAAATCAATAGGGCCTTATTATTCAGGAATAGCAGCTTTTGTTTTTGCGTGGATAGCTATGATTGTTGGTTCTAATTTAAAAATTATGTTGAAAAAATAAGGAGGAATTATAGTGGGAGTAAAAATATTTTGGTCAATTTTATTCTTTGGGGGATTAATTTGGTATATTTATACAATATTTAATGTAGGAATCAAAGGATTTGAAGATGTTAAAGAAATGCTTTTAAATATTAATAAAAATAATAATAAAGAGATAAAGAAAAAAGAACAAAAATAATAAGGTGAATAATAATGAAAAAAAAGACAAATATTATATTTATTTTAACTGATGAT
>JAUNAY010000029.1 GCA_030527385.1 Fusobacterium sp.
GCTGAAGCACCTAATCTATATACTTTAGTATTAGCACTAGAAAATGAAAATGGTGAAGTAATAGAAACTATTAGTAATAAAGTAGGATTTAAGAAAATAGAAGTAAAAGATGGTAGAATTTTATTAAATGGAGAAAAACTTGTATTAAAAGGAGTAAACAGACACGAATTTGATCCTAAAAATGCAAGAACTCTATCTGAAGATGTAATGAGAAGAGACATTGAATTAATGAAACAAAATAATATCAACACTGTAAGATCTTCTCACTATCCAAATGACCCTAGATGGTATGATTTATGTAATGAATATGGATTACTAGTATTAGATGAAGCAAACTTAGAAACTCACGGAAGACTTGATGAAATCCCTCAAAGTAGACCAGAATGGACAAAAGCTGTTATTGATAGACAAGCTGGAATGTTAGAAAGATCAAAAAATGAAGTTGCAATCTTTGCTTGGTCATTAGGGAATGAATCAGATAGAGGAGATAACTTTGTAAAAGCAGCTGAATGGGTAAGAAAAAATGATCCTACAAGACTTATTCATTACGAACCTCAAAGAGAAGTTGGAGATATCTATACAAGAATGTATAGAACAATTGATGAAGCGAGAGCTTATGCAACAGATCCAAGAAATAAAGTTCCATATATTGAATGTGAATATGCTCACGGAATGGGAAATAGTATAGGAAACTTACAAGATTATTGGGATCTATTTGAAAAATATGATATTTTCCACGGAGGATATATTTGGGACTGGGTTAACCAAGGAATCTTAACTAAAGATGAAAAAACAGGAAAAATGTTCTATGCTTATGGAGGAGATTGGGGAGATCAAGAATTTACTGATCACAACTTCTGTGCAAATGGACTTGTATCAACAGATAGAACACCTCAACCAGAGATCCAAGAGGTTAAAAAAGTATATCAATATGTTAAATTTAAAGATGTAGATGTAAAAAATGGTGAATTTAGCATAAAAAATAATTATATGTTTACTAACTTAAATGATTATGAAATCGTTTGGGAATTGAGAAAAGATGCTGATGTTGTAGATTCAGGAGTATTTGTAACTGAATTAGCACCAAATAAAGCAAAAATCATTAAACTTCCATATGAAAATGTAGTAAGTGAAAATGGAGAAGAATACTGGTTAAATGTTGCATTTAGATTAAAAGAAGATACTAAATGGGCTAAGAAAGGGCATATAGTTGCTAAAGAACAATTTAAGTTACCAGTTGAAAGTAAAGCTCAAGCTTTAACATTAAATGAAATGAAAGATCTATCTTATACAGATAAAGACAATAAATTAGTAGTTGATGGAGATAACTTTGAAGTAACTATTAATAAAGAAAAAGGAAGTTTAGATTCATTTAAAGTAGATGGAAAGGAACTAATTGAAAAACCTCTAATCCCTAACTATTGGAGAGCTCCAAATGATAATGATAAGGGAAATGGAGCTGAAGAAAGATTGGCAACTTGGAAATTTGCTGGAAAAGAAGCAAAAGTAGTTTCTACTACTGTAACTCCAATAGAAAATAAAGCAATAAAAGTTGATGTAAAACTTGAAATACCAACTACAACTCCTGCTCAATTAGATTTACAATATGTAGTATTTGGTAATGGAGAAGTAAAAGTTACAAATACATTATATACTTCAAAATCTTTACCTGAAATTCCAGAATTTGGAATGATGATGGAGATGCCAGAAAAATATGATAACGTAACTTGGTATGGAAGAGGACCAGAAGAAAACTATGTAGATAGAAAAACAGGATATAATGTAGGAGTTTACAGTGCTAATGTAGATGATTTCTTCTTCCCATATATAGATCCATCAGAAACAGGAAATAGAGTAGATACTAGATGGGTAACTTTAACAGCTAAAAATGGTGTGGGACTTCTTGCAAGTGGAGTAGATAATACAATAGAATTTAATGCTCTTCATTACACACCAGAAGAATTATCATCTGGAAAAAGACATCCAGTAGATTTAGTAAAAACTGAAAATGTAGTATTAAGAATCAATGGAAAACAACAAGGTGTTGGAGGAGATGATTCTTGGGGAGCTGTTCCACACGATGAATATCAAATAAAATCAGGAGAAACACATACTTATTCATTCAAATTAAAAGGTGTTACAAAATCTGATAACCCTATGGAAATTAGCAAGAGAAATGTTGATACTGATTTAATAAAAGATATTAAAATAAATGGAAAATCATTAAAAGGATTTAATAAAAATATAACAGATTATAGAATGGAATTTTTAGCTGGAAGTGAAAAAACTGTTCCTGTTGTAGAAGTAGAATATGCAAATACAAATGATGCAATAGTAAGTATTGAACAAGCTCAAAATATAGAAGATGGAAAAGCTAGAGTTATAGTAGCTCATAAAGATAAAGCTTTAAATGAAGTTGTAAGAAAAGAGTATACAATTAACTTTGGAACACATAATATAGTTTATGCTTCAGATCTTCCATTTGAAAAAGCAACATCTGGAATGTATAAAGTAGAAAGAGATATTACTGTATCTGGAAGTGTTCCACATTTAAGATTAGAAGATGGAAGCAAAGTTCGTTTTGAAAAAGCTATCTGTGCAAACTCTGATTCTGAAGTAGTAATAAACTTAAAAGGAAAAGGATTTAAGACATTTAAAACTTATGTAGGAATGGACAGAGAAGTAATAGGATATAGAACAAAAGCTCAATTTAGAATATTACTAGATGGAAAAGAAGTATTTAATAGTGGCGAAATGTCAAGTTCTGCAAAAGCTAAAGAAGTAGATATCAATGTAGAGGGAGCTAAAAAATTAACTCTAATTATTGATAAATGCGACGGAAATAATAACTATGATCACGGAACTTGGGGAAATGCTAGATTTACTAAATAGTATATAAAAAATTCTGCACCTTGACTCGAAAGAGAAAAGGTGCAGTTTTATTATTTATTTCTATTTCCTATATAATCAGCAAGTTTTAAAAGTATATCACTTTTTTCTTTTCCAAATCTTTCAATAAGTATAGATTTAGCTTCTTCAATAGTAGATTTTAAAAGTTCCTTGCTTGCTTGTAAACCAATTAAAGCAGGATAAGTTGATTTTTCTAACTCTTGATCACTACCAACAGGTTTTCCTAAAGTTAAGAAATCTCCCTCTATATCAAGAATATCATCTTTTATTTGGAAAGCAAGTCCAATTAATTCAGAAAATTTTATCAAAGTTTCCTTTTCTTCTAAAGAAGCTTCTCCAATAATACAACCTATCTCAACTGGAAGTTTAATAAGTTTACCAGTTTTATTAGAATGGATATATTTTAAAGTTTCCATATCAATATGTTTTCCCTCACTTGCAATATCCATCATTTGTCCACCAATCATTCCGTTTATTCCTGCATAGCTAGAAGTTAGTTTTACAATCTCAACTATTTGTTCAGGAGATAGATGTGAATTTCTAGCAGTTAAAATATAGAATGCGTGAGTAAGAAGTGCATCACCTATTAAAATCCCTTCAGCTTCTCCAAACTTTTTATGTGTAGTTAATTTTCCTCTTCTAAAATCATCGTTGTCAAGAGCAGGAAGATCATCGTGTACAAGTGAATAAGAGTGTATCATTTCAATTCCAACACCAGAGGCGATACCTTTAGTTTTATCCTTTTCTAATATGTCTAAAGTCATAAAAAGAAGAATAGGTCTAAGTCTTTTACCACCATTTAATATAGCATATTTCATACCTTCGGCGATAACTTCTGGATAATTAAGATCAGCAAGATAACAATCAATACTATTCTCTATTAATTTTTTATGCTCATCTAAGTAATTTTTAAAAACCATTTTAAACCTCCTCTGTTAAAATTTCCCCATTATTTTCAATTACTTTTAAAATTTTTCCTTCTGCTTTATTTAAAAGATCAGAAGATTTTTTTAAAAGTTTCATAGCATTTTCATACTCTTTTATAGAATCAGTTAATGTAAGGTTTCCACTCTCTAATTTTTCAATTATTTCATCTATTTCTAAAAGATTGTCTTCAAAACTTCCAGTTTTTTTCAATAGAATCACCCCAAAAATATTATTATCTAGTAAAAAATGTTATACACTTTTTACCATATTTTCTTTCATCAGCTTTTTTAAAGCTTCCGATTGTATCTTCTAACTCTTCAAAAATATGGTGCTCACTGATAATAAGTCCATCATCAGCAAGAATACCATTTTTTTCAATAGCTCTTATAACTTTAGTACAAACTTCATCTTTATAAGGAGGATCCATAAAGATTATATCAAATTTTTCACCTTTTCTTCCTAAGATTTCAATAGCTCTTATAACATCATTTTTATAGGCTCTACATCTATCTTCAAATCCAAGATTATTAACGTTTTCTATAATATATTTTAAAGCTTCACTATCTTTTTCTATCATAACAGCTCTTTTAGCTCCACGACTTAGAGCTTCTAGTGAAATGCTTCCACTTCCACTAAATAGATCAAGAAAAACGCAGTCGGGAACATAGGGAGCAATAATTGAAAATAAAGATTCTTTCATACTTCCTAAAGTAGGTCTTGTATCAGTTCCTTTTCTACTTTTAATTTTTTTATTTTTAGCTTCTCCTGCAATTATTTTCATCTATAAAATCAACTCCTAATAGATAAACATAGCATCGCCAAAACTAAAGAAATGATATTTTTCTTCTACAGCTTTTTTATATACATCAAGCATAAATTCTCTTGAAGAAAATGCTGAAACAAGCATAAGAAGAGTAGATTTAGGTAAGTGGAAGTTTGTAATAAGTGCGTCTATTACTTTAAATTTATATCCCGGATATATGAATATATCAGTACTTCCTTTTGTAGCCTTTACAACTCCATTTTCATCAACAGCAGATTCTAAAGCTCTTGTGCTTGTTGTTCCTACGGATATTATTCTCTTACCATTTCTTTTTCCCTCGTTGATTATATCAGCAGCTTCTTGAGGAATTTCATAAGTTTCTTCGTGCATTTTATGATCTAACACATCTTCAGTTTGTACGGGTCTAAAAGTTCCTAGTCCAACTTCTAGAAATATATCTACTATCTTTATCCCTTTTTTTTCTATTTTTTCTAATAATTCTTTTGTAAAATGAAGCCCTGCTGTTGGTGCTGCAACAGATTCTCCTTTAATAGCATATACAGTTTGGTATCTATCTTTTTCCTTTAGTGATTCAACTATATATGGAGGAAGAGGCATCTTTCCAAGTCTATCTAAAACTTCTTCAAAATGTCCTTCATACTCAAATTTTATAATTCTATTTCCATCATCTTTTATTTCAAGAAGTTCACCAACAAGCTCACTTTTTTCTCCTATATATAATTTTTGTCCTACTTTAAGTTTTTTAGCAGGTTTTAAAAGACATTCCCAAGTATTAAGATCTATTCTTTTTATTAAAAGAATTTCTAAAACTCCACCAGTTTCTTTATGTCCAAATAATCTAGCTGGAATTACCTTAGTTGAGTTTCTAACTAGAATATCTCCTTCGTGTAAATAATCAATTATTTCATAAAAAATTTTATGTTCAATTTTGTGATTTTTTTTATCTACCAACATAAGTCTAGAATGATCTCTTGGCTCTCTAGGTTGTTGTCCAATAAGTTCTTCAGGTAGATGATAATCATAATCATTTAATTTTGTAGACATTATTTGTCACCACGCTTCTTTCCAATAACTACTCTATTTATTCCACCATAATCTTTAACTATTGATAAAATATCAAATCCATTTTCTTGCATCAATTCACTGACATTTTCAGCTTGATTATATCCAACTTCAAAAGCTAAGAACCCATTATCATTTAGATAATCAGAAGCTTCTTTTGATATTTTTGAATAGAAATAATATCCATCGCCATTGTCAGTAAGAGCATTTTCAGGTTCATAATTTAAAACTTCAGGCATTAACTCTTTATATTCATTTTGTGGAATATAAGGAGGATTCGATATTATAAAATCAAACTTTTGATCTTTAAAAGCTGAAAAAACATCAGAATGAACAAAATTAACATTTGTTGCATTATTTAAACTTTTATTTGTTTTAGCTACCTCCAAAGCCCCAGTGCTAATATCAGCTCCTATAATATTACAGTTTGGAAGCTCTTTTCCAAGTGATATAGCAATAGCTCCACTACCAGTCCCTATATCTAAAACTTTAGGCGTTCCACTCATCTCTTTTAAAATAAATTTACATTGTTCCACTAGAATTTCAGTATCACTTCTAGGAATTAAAACTCTTTCATCAACCTTAAAAGGATAGCCAAAAAACTCCCATTCACCTAAAAGATATTGTAAAGGTTTTCTATGTTTTCCTCTAGCAATTAATAGCTCTCTTATTTTATCTTTTGCAGATTCATCAATCTTTTTGTTAAGATTTAATGTAAGCACTAATCTACTTACATTTAAAACATATGAAAAAATATATTCAGTATCTAATTTTGGATTAGGCACTCCATATTTTTTTAAATATTCAATAGATTTATTTAAAAGTTCCATATTTTCGTTTTTATAATTCACAGTGTCTATATGTACATCTTTGCTTTTTATAAGCTCATCAAAACCAATTCTTTTTCTAGCCATCTCCCTAAGACAAACTTTAATCTTAGACTTTTGTTCTTCAGATAGTTCTATATCAGAATACATATAAAGAGATATTCTATCCAATTGAAGAACATTAGAGATAATTTTTTCACTTTCAAGTCTTGGTTTTGAAAAAGAGTATTTTTGCAAATACTCTTTAGAAAAGTTTAATATTTCTAGTAAATTCATCTTATAATTCAGACTCACTTGAAAGCATTTCAGCTTGGTTAAATGTGATAAGAGCATCGATCATTTCATCAATATCTCCATCTAGGAATGCTTCAAGTTGATATACTGTGAATTTAATTCTATGATCTGTGATTCTTCCTTGAGGGAAATTATATGTTCTAATTTTTTCTGATCTATCTCCTGTACCTACTTGAAGTCTTCTTTCGCTTTCAACTTGACTTCTTTGTTTTTCACATTCCATTTCAAATAGTTTTGAAACAAGGTGTTTCATAGCTTTTTCTCTGTTTTTAAGTTGAGATCTTTCATCTTGACATTGAACAACAATACCAGTAGGTAAGTGAGTAATTCTAACAGCTGAGTCAGTCATATTAACGTGTTGTCCTCCAGCTCCACCAGATCTATATGTATCAATTTTTAAATCTTTTGGATCAATTTTAACTTCTTTTACATCTTCAACTTCTGGAAGAACAGCAACTGTTGCAGTAGAAGTATGAACTCTTCCAGCAGATTCAGTTTCTGGAACTCTTTGAACTCTGTGTACTCCAGATTCAAATTTAAGTCTTGAATAAGCACCTAAACCATTGATACTAAATACAGCTTCTTTGATTCCACCGATTCCCATCTCTTGTTTTTCGATGATTTCTACTTTCCATTTTCTTCTTTCAGCATATCTACAATACATTCTAAATAGATCTCCAGCAAATAGAGCAGCCTCGTCTCCTCCAGCTCCACCTCTGATCTCTACAATAACGTTTTTATCATCATTTTTGTCTTTAGGAAGTAAAAGAATTTTTAGTTCCTTTTCATATTCAGGAACAGCTTCTTCTATCTCTTTAAGCTCTTCGTGCATCATTTCTCTCATATCTGGATCTTTTTCTGTTTTTAAATTTTCTTTAATAAACTCAAGATCTTCCATAGTTCTTTTATACTCTTTATATTTTTCAACTATTGGAGTTATGTCAGATAAAGCTTTGTTACATTCCATCATTTTTTTAGGGTCAGCAAGTACTTCTTGTGATCCAAGTAATTCATTAAGTTCGTCAAATCTTTTTACAACTTCTTCTAATTTAGCAAACACTACAATCTCATCTCCTTTTTCTACACTATAACTTAACAATTATACCATACTAACACAAAAAAATCAATTTGCCGTGGAGTTTAAAACAAAGAAATATTAAAAGATTATAAAAAAGGTACTATAACCCTAAAAGATTATAATACCTAAATTTTTAATATCCCATTTTTTCAATTATTTCTTCAACAATATCATCAGCACGTTGTCCTTTAAAATATTCATTGCTAACATTTTCAAAGCCAATAGCTCTATATTTAAAAGGTCTTCCAATATATTTGTTGACAAGATTAAAATTTTCATCAAGTATAGCTAAAGTTGGAACTACATATTTAGCTTCAGGAATATCAAGTTTTTCTCTTAAATATTTAAACCCTCTTCCTTCAGTAATAATACTCATACTGATATTAGGGTTTAACTCTAGCATCTTCATTAATACAGGAACGGTAGCTCTAACATACGGACACCACGCTTCAGCACTTAAAAGAAAATGAAATTTTTTATCAATATTTTTAATTTTTCTAGCAAAACTGTCTCCTATTCTTAATACAGAAGTTATCTCTTTTATTTGTTCTCTCTCCTCTTTGCTAGCAATGTTCATAAATATATCATAATTCATTCCAGTTTCAAATAATTCTTTAAATTCCATAAATCCTCCTTATATTATTAAAAATTTACTTTTTTAAGTACAGTTTTTATAGCTTGTTCAATAGAGGTAAAACTTTTTAGCTCCTCCTTAGTAAGTAGAGAATCAATCTCTTTTTTACTATATCCCAAACCTTCTAAAGCTGAATAAAGTTCATCTTCAATTTGGAATTGAGAAGATATATTTTCATTTCTTGCTTCTAATGAAAGTGTATCTAAAGTTTTCAATTTACCTTTTAAGTCCAAGATTAGTTGTTGAGATTTTTTTTCTCCAAGCTTAGGAACTTTTTTAAGATTTTTGTAATCCTCACTAGCAATAAGATCTCTTAATGTATCAATATCAAAAGTAGACATAACAGAGAGAGCAAGAGAAACCCCAATTCCTTTTACTCCTAGAAGCATTTCAAAAATATTTCTTTCTCTTTCCTCTAAAAAACCTATAAGTTTAAATTCATCTTCTTTGATATAGTTATATATATATAGTTTTGTTTCACTTCCCGTTGAAATTTTATCATAGGTTCTTAAAGAGATATTTATTTTATAACCTACACCATTTATATCTAAAGCTAAATACTCAGGTTTTTTATATTCAACTTTTCCTCTTAAATATTCAAACATCTATTTCACCAAATCCTCTTTCTTTTTTCTAGTTCTTTTTTTAGGGGTAATTTCTAAAGTTGGAGTTTCTTCAGCTACTTCTAAAAAACTGCTGTCCTCTTTTTCTTTATATGAAGCTAATATTTTTTTGATATATTTAGCTGTATAGCTCTTTTTAACTTTAGAGATATCTTCAGGAGTACCACAAGCAACAATAGTTCCACCTCTATCCCCACCATCTGGTCCTATATCAATAATATAGTCAGCTGTTTTTATAACATCAAGATTATGTTCAATAACAACAACGCTATTTCCTTTATCTACAAGTCTATTTAAAACTTCAAGAAGCTTTCTAATATCTTCAAAATGTAATCCAGTAGTAGGTTCATCAAGAATATATATTGTATTTCCTTTGTTCATTTTTGATAGTTCAGTGGCTAGTTTTATTCTTTGAGCTTCTCCACCAGATAAAGTTGTAGCAGGTTGTCCAAGTTTTATATAGTCAAGTCCAACATCAATAAGAACTTTAAGTTTCCTTTCAAGAGATGGAACAGCCTTAAAGAATTCATAAGCTTCCCCAACACTCATATCTAAAACGTCAGAAATTGTTTTCCCTTTATAAAAAACATCAAGAGTTTCTTTGTTATATCTTTTTCCTTTACAAACTTCACATTGAACATATACATCAGGTAAAAAATTCATTTCTATTTTGATTATTCCAGCTCCTTGACAAGCTTCACATCTTCCACCTTTTACATTGAAAGAGAATCTACCCTTAGAAAAACCGTGTTGTTTTGCATCTTTTGTTTCAGCAAAAATAGTTCTAATATCATCAAAAATCTTTGTGTATGTGGCAGGGTTAGATCTAGGTGTTCTGCCAATCGGACTTTGATCTATATTTATAACCTTTTCAAGTTCCTCAATGCCTTGTATACTTTTATACTCTAAAGGATATAATTTTCCTTTATTTAATTTGTTAAAAAGGATAGGAAAAAGAGTGTGATTAATTAAACTTGATTTTCCACTTCCACTCACTCCTGTAACAACAGTTAAAATTCCTAAAGGAATTTCAACATCAATATTTTTAAGGTTGTTTCCTTTAGCACCAGAGAGTTTTAAACTTTTTTCCCACTTTCTTCTAGTTTTTGGAATTTCTATTTTTAATTCACCTTTTAAATATTTTCCTGTCAAAGAGTTTTTATTTTTCATTATCTCTTTAGGAGTTCCAGAAGCTACAATTTTTCCTCCAAACTCTCCAGCACCAGGACCTATATCAAAAATTTTATCAGCTTGTAACATTGTATCTTCATCGTGTTCAACAACTATTAAAGTATTTCCAAGATTTTTTAATCTATCAAGTGTAGCTAAAAGTTTATCATTATCTTTTTGATGAAGTCCTATACTAGGTTCATCAAGAACATATAAAACTCCTGTAAGTCCAGAACCAATTTGAGTAGCAAGTCTAATTCTTTGAGCTTCTCCACCAGAAAGAGTTTTAGTTTCACGAGATAAATTTAGGTAATCTAGTCCAACATTTATCATAAAAGAGAGTCTTTCTCTGATCTCTTTTAAAATTTCTTTGGCAATAGTTTCCTGTTTTGGAGTAAGTTGTAAATTCATAAAAAACTCAAGAGCATCTTTTATGCTTAAATCACATATCTCCATAATATTTTTATTTTGAATTGTTACTCCTAAAACTTCGGGTTTAAGTCTCTTTCCATTACACACTTTACAAACTCTTTCTATCATAAACTTATTTTCAATCTCTTCTTTTTGTGCATCAGAAAAAGTTTCAAAATATCTTCTTTCTAAATTTTTTATAGCTCCTTCATACTCTTTGTATCCGTGAAATTGAAATTCACTTCCGTCAAAGTCAAATCTAAATTTTTCATCGCTTCCATAAAGAATAATATCCAACTCTTTTTTAGTTAGCTCTTTAACTGGTTTATCAATATCTATTTTGAAGTGGTTTGCCATAGCTTTGAATATTTCCCAAGTATATCCCTTTTTAGCACTTGTTCCTGGAATATATAGTCCACCCTCAGCTATTGAAAGTTCTTCGTTCTCAAAAAGTTTATTTTCATCAATTTCAAGTTTTTTCCCTATACCTTTACACTCTGGACAAGCTCCAAAAGGGGCATTAAAGGAGAAAAGTCTAGGGTTTAGGTCAGGAATATTTACTTCATCGTGTTCTGGACAAGCAAAATTTTCACTATATAAAAAATCTTCTCCATTGATATTTAATAAAACTTTTCCATTGGATAGTTCAGTTGCAGTTTCAACAGATTGAGTCAATCTACTTTCAAAATCTTTGTCATCTTTTTTTAATATCAACCTGTCTATAACAACAGAAATATTATGTTTTTTATTTTTATCAAGTTCAATTTCATCTTCTAAATAGAGAATCTCTCCATTTACCCTAACTCTAACAAATCCTTTTTTTTGTAAATTTAAAAATAGATTTTTATGTGTTCCTTTTTTTTCTTTTACAACAGGAGAAAGAACCATCATCTTTGCTCCCTCTTCAAAACGTTCTATCGCTCCACTTACTATTTCTTCTGTACTTTGTTTTTCAACCTTTCTTCCACATATTGGACAGTGAGCAGTTCCGATATGTGCGAATAAAAGTCTCATATAATCATAAACTTCTGTAATAGTTCCCACAGTAGAACGAGGATTTCTATTTGTAGTTTTTTGTTCTATTGAAATAGCAGGTGCTAATCCCTCAATGCTATCAACATCTGGTTTAGTCATCTGTCCAATAAATTGTCTTGCATATGCAGAAAGACTTTCAACATATCTTCTCTGTCCTTCGGAATAGATAGTGTCAAAGGCTAGTGAAGATTTACCACTTCCACTTACTCCAGTAATTACTATGAATTTATTTTTAGGTATTTCAACATCTATATTTTTTAAATTATGTTCTCTAGCTCCTTTTATAATAATTTTATCTAACATAGTCACCTCTTAAAATTATCTATATTTATATATAAGTTTAACATTATTTTAGGTAAAAAACAAGGAAATAAAAAAAGAGCTGAACTAATTAATTTGGGTGTATAATTTTTG
>JAUNAY010000030.1 GCA_030527385.1 Fusobacterium sp.
GCTGGTTATGAAGCAGCTAAAAGCGATTATAACAAATTATTTAGAAGAGCAGAAATAGATGGAACTTTAGGAAATCTATTTGGAAAAGTGGGAAATGAAATTCAAGCTAGTGAAGTGATATTTACAGTAGTAAATGATAGCACAATGGAAACTTATGTAGGATTCCCAGCTGAATGGTTAACTCAAATTAAAGTTGGACAAGACATTGATGTTGAAGTTGGAGCTTTAAATAATAAAAAATTTGTAGGAAAAATTCTTGAAATCAACCCAATAGCTGATCCAGTTACTAAAAAATATATGATAAAATTAGGAATTAAAAACAAAGAGAAAGAGATTAAAGATGGTATGTATGCTTATGTAACTGTTCCAGTTGGAGAAGTAAACGTATTATCAGTTTCAGATGAATCAATATTTGTAAGAAACTTATTAAGTTATGTATTTAAAGTTGAAGATGGAGTGGCAAAAAGGGTAGAAATTAAAACTGGTGCTACAAACTTACCATATACAGAAGTTTCTTCTGGCAACTTAAAAGAAGGGGACAGAATAGTAGTAAAAGGACTATTTGGACTTGAAGAAGGAAATAAAGTAGAAGAAAATCCAGAAGCAAAATAATTTTTTAAAAATCAAGAGGTGAAATAATAAATGACTTTAGCAGGTTTATCAATACGTAGACCAGTAGCTACTACAATGGTTATGATCTCTGTAATGTTTATCGGGCTTATGGCAATGTTTTCAATGAAATCAGAGTTATTACCTAATATGGATATTCCAGTTGTAACAGTAACAACAACGTGGAACGGGGCAGTTACAGAAGATGTAGAAACTCAAGTAACAAAGAAAATAGAAGAAATATTACCAAACGTTGAAGGAATTGATAAAATAGAATCAACTTCAGCATATGGACAATCACAAATAGTTGTAAAATTTGACTATGGAATAGATGCAGATGATAAGGTAACAGAGATTCAAAGAGAGTTATCAAAAATTACAAATGATCTTCCAGACGATGCTGATACTCCCATAGCTAAAAAGGTAGAAGCTGGAGCAGGAAATATCACAATGGTAATTATGATGAGTGCTCCGAATAAAGCAGAATTAAGTAGTTTTATACAAGAATATTTGAAACCTAAATTTGAAAGTTTACCAGGAATTGGACAAGTAAAAATATTTGGAGACCCAGAAAAACAATTACAAATCCAAGTTGATAGTGAAAAACTTTCTACTTACAATATGTCACCAATGGAACTTTATAATATGATTAGAATGTCAAGTTTAAATGTACCATTAGGAACAATAGGAACTGGAACAAAAGATATAATTGTAAGATTTATGGGAGAATTAAACTATATAGAAACTTTTGAAGATATGGTTATTCATAGTAATGGTAATTCATTGAGATTAAAAGATGTGGCTGATGTTGTATTGACAACAGAAGATCCAAGTGACGTTTCTTACTTGTCAGGAAAAGAATCAATAGCAATAGTTGTTGAAAAATCTTCTGATGGAAGTACAATAGAATTAAATAAAAGAGCATCAGCAGCACTAGAAAGTTTGAAATCAATTATGCCACCAGAAACACAATATAGAATATTACTAGACACTTCAGATGATATTAATAAATCTATATCAAACGTTAGTAGTACAGCTGTACAAGGACTAATTCTAGCTACTTTAGTACTTTTGTTCTTCTTAAAGAATATGAGAGCTACTTTACTAGTATCAACAGCTTTACCAGTTGCAGTAATATTTACATTTGCTTTCCTTGCATTAAATGGTACATCTCTTAACTTAATTTCGTTGATGGGATTATCAATTGGGGTAGGAATGCTTACAGATAACTCGGTTGTTGTTGTGGATAATATTTATCGTCATATGACAGAATTAAAATCACCAGTAATGGAGGCTTCTGATAATGGTACAACAGAGGTTACAATGTCAGTTATAGCTTCAGCTTTAACAACAATGGTAGTATTTATACCAATACTATTTATTCCAGGAATAGCTAGAGAGATATTTAGAGATTTGGCTTACTCAATAATCTTCTCAAACTTAGCAGCGATTATAGTATCATTGACATTGATTCCAATGCTTTCAAGTAGATTCTTAACAAATAAGACAGACGTTACAAAAGAGGGAAAAATATTTGGAACAGTTAAAGAAAAATATTTAAAAATCATTAACTGGGCAGTAGTACATAGAGGAAAAACAATGCTTATAACATTGGTAATATTTGTATTTTCTATGTTAACAGCACCAAGATTTTTAAAAGTTGAATTTATGCCTAAACAAGACCAAGGTAGATATTCAATAGTAGCAGAGTTAGGAAATGGACTAGATCTTGAAAAAGCTAAAGAAACAGCTAGAATAATAGAAAATATAGTAGTTAATGATCCTAATACTAAGAGTTACTTTATGATAATTCAAAAAGATAACTTCTCTGTAAACGTAGATATAGGTAAAAAAGATGAAAGAGATGTTTCTGTATTTGATATAATTAATAATTTAAGACCTGTTGTTGAAAAAATACCTGATGTAAGAACAAACCTTTCTGAAGATTTTGCAATGGGAGCTCAACAAAGAGATGTACAATTAGATATTGTTGGAGCAAACTTAGAAGAGATAAAAGAAGTTGGTAAAAAAGTACTTGAAGGTATTGGTAAATATCCAGGAGCAGTTGACGTAAAATCAACACTAGATCCAGGAAGTGTAGAAGCTAGAGTAGTTTTAAATAGAGATAAAATTAGAAGCTACGGAATTAATCCAAGTACTGTTGCACAAACATTAAACTATTTTATACTTGGAGGAGATAGAGGAGATACTGTTACAGTTAAAACAGGAGTTGAAGAAATTGACGTATTTATAAGACTTCCTAAAGATAAGAGAAGTGATATAAATGTTCTTCAAAACTTAAATATTAAAATTGCTGATGGTAAATTTGTAAAAGTATCTGACGTGGCTGATATAGTAATGGCTGAAGGTTCAACAGAACTTAATAAGACAGATAGAATTTATAGTGTAAGTATATCTGCAAACGATGGTGGAGTTGGAATGAAAGCTATTCAAGATAAGATGATAGAAGCTTACGAAAATAGTAATCCTCCAGAATCAGTAGCATATAGATGGGGAGGAAGTTCTGAAAACTTAAGTGACTCAACAAGTCAATTAGGATTAGCATTAGGAATTTCAATATTCTTGATTTATGCGTTACTAGCTGCACAGTTTGAAAACTTTGTACTTCCAGTAATAATCATCGGATCTATTCCATTAGCACTTATAGGAATTGTATGGGGATTATTAGTAATGGGACAACCTATTGATATTATGGTTATGATTGGATTGATTCTTCTAGCAGGGGTAGTTGTAAACAACGCTATCGTACTTATAGACTTTATCAAGATGACAAGAGAAAGAGGACACGAAAGAACAGAAGCTGTTGTTGAATCTTGTAGAACAAGATTAAGACCTATTTTAATGACAACAATGACAACAGTTCTAGGAATGTTACCACTTGCTTTAGGAATAGGAGAAGGATCAGAGATATATAGAGGAATGGCTATAACAGTTATGTTTGGACTTTCATTCTCAACACTTTTGACATTGGTTGTAATACCTATTCTTTATACACTAATAGAAGATATGAATAATGCTATTTTAAGATTCTTGAAAAAAATCTATAATAGTTTTATGGATATGTTACCTAAAAAATTAAGTGGTAGAGAATAATAACTAAAAACAAGGGGGAGCAAATATGACTGAAGGACACTATAATTACAAAATGATATTTATCAATATCAATGAATCACAAAAAACTAGATTAGAAGATTTTTTCGATGAGATAAAGTTCTATTACTATACTGTTCAAAAGAAAGTCGAAAGTGTTTGGGACGCTAAGATTAAACATAAAAATACTATGACTTGGCCAGGAACAGATTGTGTATTTATATTGACAGTGCCAGAAAAAAATTTGGATAAAATGTTAAAACATCTAAAAACATTTAGAATGTCTTTACCTGAAGGAGTAGTTATGACAGCAGGAGTTATTCCAGTTGAGAGAATAATTATTGATTTTCAGAAAGAGGATATTGATTTAGATGAAGAGATGTTAAAAAAATTAAAGAAAAAACACGGGGTAAATTAAAAAATAAATAAAAATTAATTGGAAGAATAAAAGGAGTTAGCAATATCTTAAATCGTATTGATTAACTCCTTTTTTATTTTTTATTAAGATAAAAAAACTGTACCAAACCTTAAAAAGAATGGTACAGTTTTAAATTAAAAACTTCTATTTAGCTATTGCGTTTTTAACAGCTTCTTTAAATCCTTGAGAAGTATAAGTTGCACCAGCAACATCGTCAACTTCAACAGATTGTTTTTCTATGATAGCAGCTGTTAGTTTTTCAATAGCAGGTTCAGCTATTCTTTTAGTTTCTTTCATTTCTAAAACTTTTATAGCTGTTATTTTATCTCCTTCAACTTCAACAGAAACTTTGATGTCATCTTTGTATCCAAATCCAACACCTTCTTTAGCTACAGCAAAAGCTGCAACAGATGAAACTACTAATATAGCAGCAACGAATAATTTTTTCATTATATTTTTCCTCCTAAACTAAAAATCTTTTATGATAATACAGCTTGACAAAGTCCGCAACCTGTACAAACGTGTCCAGCGAAAGCAACCTTTTGAGCTCCAGCTTTTTGAGCTTTTCTAATTTCAACCATAGGTCCTTCTCCTTCACCAGTTACGTGTTGTTTTAACATTTCAACTAGGTTATCCATACAAGAAGTGTATCCAGCAAGTGGAGCACCTGAACAATAGTTGTCATCTAGTAGTTCGATAACTCTTTCAACTTCCATACCAGGTAGAAGTTTTCCAATAGCAGCAAGGTTACCAGGACAACCTTTTACAGCTGAGAAAGATACTATTTTACCATCTTTAACAGAAACAGTCATTTCTTGAGAACAAACACCATAAGTTTTTTCAGTAAAAGTAACATCTTTGTTAATAACCTTTGCAAGAGAAACTTGTTGAACTAAAAGTACACCAGCTAAAATTACGATTGATTTTTTCATAAATACCCCTCCAAGACAAAAAAATATTTTATATAAAATTTACTATAACTTATATATTTTATACAATATTTTCTAAAAAAAAGCAACTATAAAATATCTATAAAGAGAAAATAAATATGATTGTTTAATAACTATTTTTGTGTTAAACTTAATGATATTAAGCTATTATTTAAAATAATTAATAAATATTTACCAATAAATAATTAAAGATTATTTTAGGAGGAGTTGAAAATGAACACAGAGAAATATGTGCAAGAGATAATCGAAAAGGTAAAAACTAGAGATAAAGGAGAAGAAAATTTTATTCAAGCAGTTGAAGAGGTGTTAACAAGTTTAATTCCTTTTATTGAGCAAAATCCTCAATATATAGAAAATAATATTTTAGAGAGAATAGTTGAACCAGAAAGACAAATTATTTTTAAAGTACCTTGGGAAGATGACAATGGTAAAATTCAAGTAAACAGAGGATTTAGAGTAGAATTTAATGGAGTTTTAGGACCATATAAAGGAGGACTTAGATTTCATTCATCAGTTGCATTAGATTCTATGAAGTTTTTAGCTTTTGAACAAACATTTAAAAACTCTTTAACAGGATTACCAATTGGAGGAGGAAAAGGGGGAAGTGACTTTAATCCTTTAGATAAATCGGATAGAGAGATAAAAAGATTTTGTGAAAGTTTTATGAATGAATTATATCGTCATATTGGTCCAGATAAAGATGTACCAGCTGGTGATATAGGGGTAAGTGGTAAAGAGATAGGATATCTATTTGGACATTATAGAAGATTGAAAGGTACATTTGAAAATGGTGTTATTACTGGAAAAGGATTTAATTATGGTGGTAGCAGAATAAGACCAGAGGCAACAGGATATGGAGTTACATATTTTATACAAGAGATGTTAAAAGATGTAGATGAAAGTATTGTAAATAAAAAAGTTGCAGTTTCTGGTTATGGAAATGTTGCTTGGGGAGTTTGCAAAAAAGTTACAGAATTAGGTGGAAAAATAGTAACTATTTCTGGAAAAGCTGGATATATTTATGCTCCTGAAGGATTGACAACAGAGCAGGTAGATTATATGTTAGAATTAAGAAGAAAATCAGAAGTAACTTTAAAAGATTTTGCAGAAAAATTTAATTTAGAATATTTTGCTGGGAAAAAGCCTTGGGAAAGAAAAGTGGATATAGTTATACCTTGTGCAATTCAAAATGAGTTAAATTTAGATGATGCAAAACAAATTTTAGCTAATCAAGTTAAAATTGTATGTGAAGGAGCAAATATGCCGTGTACTCCAGAAGCGATAGAATTATTTGAAGAAAATAAAATACTTTATGCTCCAGGAAAAGCAGCAAATGCAGGAGGAGTAGCAGTTTCTGCTCTTGAAATGAGTCAAAATAGTATGAGATATCAGTGGAGTGCAGAAGAGGTAGACAAAAAACTTCACGAAATAATGAAAGATATATATGAAAAATCAAAAGAGATGAGTAAAAAATATAATGTTTCTTTGGCAAAAGGAGCGAACATAGCTGGATTTAAGAAAGTTGCAGACACGATGATTATGCAAGGAAACTATTAGAAAAAATAAAATTAAAGAAGAATCAAATAATTCTTGGTTCTTCTTTTTTTTTGATGTACAATAAGGGTGAATGTATTAATTTTAGGAGGAAATAGATGTTTAAAATAGTAGAAAAAAAATGGTTAACACCCATAATTTGTTATATGGATATAGAGGCAAAAGATTTAGCTAAATCAGCTCAACCGGGACAATTTTTAATAGTAAAGACAGATGAAAAAGGAGAAAGAATTCCATTAACAATATGTGATTATGATAGGGAGAAAGGAACAGTAACAATAGTTTTTCAAGTCGTTGGGAAAAGCACAAAAGATATGGCAAAATTGGAAAAAGGAGAATATTTTGCTGATGTTGTTGGACCTTTAGGACAACCAAGTGAAATTATTTCTCTAAAAGAAGAGGAATTAAAAAATAAGAAATATCTTTTTATAGCTGGTGGAGTAGGAACTGCACCTATATATCCTCAAGTTAAATTTATGAAAAAGAATGGATATGATGTAGATGTAATAATAGGAACTAGAAGCAAAGATACACTTATTCTTGAAGAAGAGATGAAAGAAGTAGCAAAAAATTTGTATATTTGTACAGATGATGGAAGTTATGGAGAGAAGGGAGTTGTTACAGATTTATTAGAAAAATTGTTGAATGAAGGTAAAAATTATGATCACGCAGTTGTAATAGGACCAATGATTATGATGAAATTTGCATCTAAAAAATGTAAAGAAAACAAAATACCAAATACTGTAAGTTTAAATCCTCTGATGGTAGACGGAACAGGAATGTGTGGAGCTTGTAGAGTTACAATAGGAGATAAAGTTAAATTTGCTTGTGTAGATGGACCAGAATTTAATGGTGATGATGTAAACTTTGATGAAGCAATGAGAAGACAAAATATGTATAAAACAGAAGAGGGAAGAAATATTTTAAAAATAGAAGATGGAGAAACTCACGAAAACCCAGCTTGTCCAAATCACGAGCATAAAGAAAAATTTGAAGCTAAAAAGAGAGTGCCAGTAAGAGAGCAAAGAGCAGATATAAGAAATAAAAATTTTGATGAAGTTAGTTATGGATATAATTTGGAAGAAGCGAAAGCAGAGGCAGAAAGATGTTTAAATTGTAAAAATCCTCTATGTACTAAAGGGTGTCCCGTTTCAATTGATATACCATCATTCATACAAAAAATAAAAGTAGGAGACATATTAGGAGCAGGAAAGATAATAACAAAATATTCAAATCTACCAGCTGTATGTGGAAGAGTGTGTCCTCAAGAAACTCAATGTGAAGGAAAATGTGTTTTAGGAATAAAAGGGGAGCCAATAGCAATAGGAAAACTTGAAAGATTTGTAGGAGATTGGTTAATAGAAAATAAAATAGATTTTGATATTGAGGAGAAAAAAAGTGAAAAAGTAGCAGTTATAGGTGGAGGACCAGCTGGACTTACAGTGGCAGGTGATTTAGCTAAAAAAGGTTATCAAGTAACTATATTTGAGGCATTACATAAATTAGGAGGAGTTTTAAGCTATGGAATACCTGAGTTTAGATTGCCTAAAGAGAAGATAGTTGATAAAGAGATAGAAAATTTAAGACAATTAGGGGTAGAATTTAAAACTGATAGTGTTGTGGGAAGAACTTTTACAATAGATGATCTATTGGAAGAAAAAGGCTATTCAGCTGTATTTATTGGAAGTGGAGCAGGACTTCCAAGATTTATGAATATAACAGGAGAAAATTATAACGGAGTTATATCAGCAAATGAATTTTTAACAAGAGTTAATTTGATGAAAGCAAATAGAACAGAATATGCTACTCCTATTAAATTAGGAAAAAGAGTTATAGTAGTAGGTGGAGGTAACGTTGCTATGGACGCTGCTAGAACTGCTAAAAGACTTGGAGCAGATACAACTATTGTTTATAGACGTGGAGAAGCAGAACTCCCAGCTAGAAAAGAGGAGATATATCACGCTAAAGAGGAAGGAATTAAATTTGAATTTTTAGTTTCTCCAACAGAAATAATTGCCGATGAAAAAGGTTGGGTAAAAGCAGCAAAATGTGTAAGAATGGAGCTTGGAGAACCAGATGAAACTGGAAGAGCTAAATTTTCAGTTATACCTAACAGTGAATTTACAATGGAAGTTGAAACTGTAATAATGGCATTAGGAACATCTCCAAATCCTTTAATTGCTACTACAACAAAGAATTTAGAAGTAACTAAATGGAATGGAATAAAAGCAGATGAAGAAACAGGAAAAACTTCAAGAGAAGGAGTATTTGCTGGTGGAGATGCAGTTACTGGAGCAGCCACTGTAATTTTAGCAATGGAAGCTGGGAAAAAGGCTGCTATTGAAATAGATAATTACTTGAAAAATAGAAAGTAAATAAAAATGGAGCTATTAAGCTCCATTTTTGTTTCTATACCCATTTTTCCCTATAACCCGACTAAATTCCTGTAATCTTTTTAAGATCATTACAAATAAATTGAGCTTTTGCTCCAAATATAGCTTGAACTCCATTGCTTCCAACTTTAAGAACTCCAGAAGCTCCAAGTGATTTTAAAATATTATCATTTACATTTTTATTATCTTTTACTTCTACTCTTAATCTTGTTATACAAGCATCTAAAGAAACAATATTTTCTTTTCCACCTAATGCTTCAAGAACTTCAACTGCAAGTTCCTCGTTTTTATTATCTTTTTTGTTTTTTTCTTCAGTAATTTCTGTTTTTTCTCTTCCTGGTGTCATCAGATTAAATTTTCTAATTGCAAATCTAAATCCAAAATAATAAATTATAGATAGACAAATTCCAACGATTATAACCATATACCAACGAGTTTCAAAACCATTTGTTCCAGGTAATATTCCAAAGGCAATATAATCTATAAGTCCACCAGAGAAAGTCATACCAATTCTTACATTAAACATATTCATTAGCATAAAAGAAAGCCCAGCAAAGATGCAATGTATTCCATAAAGAATAGGAGCAACAAAAAGGAAAGAAAACTCTAAAGGTTCTGTAATACCAGTTAATAAAGCTGTTAAAGCTCCAGAAAATAGAATTCCACCAACTACTTTTTTATTTTCTGGTCTAGCTTCTTGGTACATAGCAAGAGCTGCTGCTGGTAGTCCAAACATCATAAAAACAAATTTTCCAGTTAAAAATTTTCCAGCTCCTTGATATGTAGCACTTGAGAAATTAGTAACTCCATCTTTAAGCATAGCAAACCAAATAGCTTGGTCACCATTAATTATTTGCCCAGCTTTATTTGTATATTCACCAAATTGATACCAGAAAGGTGCATAGAAAATATGATGAAGCCCAAAAGGAATAAGAGATCTTTCAATAACACCAAATATAAAAGTAGATATATTTGTATTAACCTCATTTGCAAGATAAGAAAGATGTGCTAATCCAAGTTGTACAGGTTGCCAAATAAAAGGCATAGCAAGTCCAACTAAAAAAGCAAATATTGCTGTAACTATTGGAACTAATCTTTTTCCAGCAAAAAACCCTAAAAATTGGGGCAGTTCAGTCTTATAAAATTTATTGTAACAAATAGCAGCAATTACCCCAGCAATTAATCCACCAAAAACTCCTGTTTGTAATGTAGGTATTCCCATAACCATAGCATAAGAAGCATCTTTAGCAGCAACTCCAGCAGCAGCATCTGATACAATTCCCATTGTTGTATTCATAATTAAAATAGCTACAACAGCAGATAATCCAGCTACTCCATCTCCTCCAACTAATCCAATAGCAGCACCAATAGCAAAAAGTAATGGTAAGTTACTAAAAATTATTTGTCCAGCTTGCTCCATCAAAGGATAATTTAATTTGTTTCCGAAAGCAAGAAATAAACCAGCAGCTGGAAGAATAGCAACTGGCGTCATCAGTGCTTTTCCAACTTTTTGTACTTCAGCAAAAATCTTCATAATTCCCTCCTAAATATTTTTAGTATGTTTTATAGTTTTGATGATAATATTTTTTTGAAAAAATGTCAAGATTTTTTTCGAATATTTTGAGCTTTTTTAAAATAAAAAATATCAAAGTAGAATAATTTGATTTTTTTAATTAAATATAGTATTATTTAATTAAAATTATATTTTTACAAGTGTGGTGAAACAAAAAAATTGGAAAAAGAGAAAGAATTACAAATACAACGTTTCAAAATAATTGAGCCTTTTTTAAGAAAAGAAAAAAAATTAAAAACCATTGAACAGGAAACTGGAATTTCATATGCTACTCTTAAAAGATGGGTTAATTCTTATAAAAAAAATGGAGTTTTAGGATTAGATAAAAAGCAACGTAATGATAAAGATTCTTTTAGAAAAATAGATAATAAAGGAATTGAATTTATAGAAAATTTTTGTCGTGAATGTAAAGAAACTAAAATTTCGAAACTTTATTCAATGTTTACAGAAAAATTATCTTCAAAGTATAGTATTAGTTATCCTACTTTTTATAGAATAGTAAGTAATCTTGATGGCTTTTTTAATAAAACGACATCTTTACATTTAGAAAAAATAAAAAAAGAAAATTTAGTCTATCTAATTTTAGAGATTCCATTATATATTTTAGTTTCTAAAAATGATGAAAATGATAAGATAGTTCCTCAACTTCTTATTTCTCTTGATGTAGCTGATATGAAACCTATAAATTTTGAATTAAACTATACACATTCAAATTTATATATTTTATTAGCTTTTATTAGAGAAACTATTTTAAAAGTTTCTATTTTTAATAATAGATTTATAAAGCCTCAAGATATTTTAGTCTCTTCTGAAAATATAAGTAATAAAAAAATATTAAAAAATATATATGATAATTTAGGAATAAAAGTTTCTGAATATTTTAGTGATAATAAGGAAATTTTAAAGTTTATAGATTATTTAACAAAGGATATTGAAAATTTTTATCATAGTAAAAATAGTTTATTATCTTATGAAGAGTTAAAATCTTTTTTAAGTTCATATATTTATCTTGAAAACCCTAAATATGATTTTACATATGAAAACGATGCTTTGGAAAGTTTAAATTATATTAGAACTTTAGATGTTTTTCTACAAGAAATTAATAGAAAAGTAACTCGTAATTCAGTGAGATTTAATAATTTGATATATTGT
>JAUNAY010000031.1 GCA_030527385.1 Fusobacterium sp.
GTATTTAATTTTTGGCTCTGTTCCTGAAGGTCTTGCTGTTACATAAGTTCCATCTTCAAGTATAAATTGAATAACATCTGATTTAGGTAATGCAATCTCTTTAGTTGCTCCAGTTACCATATCTTTTTCAACTTGTAATTTAAAATCTTTATAAGTAGCAACTTTTCTACCACAAATTTCAGTATGTTCTTTATTTCTAAGATTTTCCATTATTTTTCCAATCTCTTCAATTCCTGATTTTCCTTGTTTTGTGATAGAGATAGTTTCTTCTATAAACCAACCATATTTTTCATATAGTTTATTTAATTCTCTATATACTGTTGTTCCTATACTATCATAGTATGCTGCCATCTCAGCTATCATAAGAGTAGCCACAACAGCATCTTTATCTCTTACGTGAGTTCCTACAAGGTATCCTATTGATTCTTCAAATCCAAATAGATATGTTCCATCTAGTTCTTTAGTTTCAAATTGTCTTATTTTTTCTCCAATATATTTGAATCCTGTAAGAGTTCTAAAGATATTTACACCTTTATCTTTAGCTATTACATCTAACATAGGTGTTGAAACTATTGTAGAGATAACTGCTCCATTTGAAGGAATATCTTTTCTCATTTCTAAAAGATAGTTCATTAAAAGAACTCCTATTTGGTTTCCATTTGGGAACACCCATTTTCCTTCGTCGTCTCTTATAGCCATTCCTGTTCTATCTGCATCTGGGTCATTTGCTAAACAGATTTTTGCTCCTATTTTGTCTGCAAGTTCAGTACTTAATTTGAATACTGATTTGTCTTCTGGATTTGCATATGGACAAGTTGGGAACATTCCATCTGGCATCTCTTGTTCTGCTACTGTGTATACAGAATCAAATCCCATCTCTTTTAAAACTCTTTGTACTGCTACTCTTCCAGTTCCGTGAAGTGGTGAATAAACGATTTTAAAATCTTTCTTTCCTGGAATATCTTTATTGATAGCTTGTTTTTCAACCTCTTCTACAAATCTATCATCTACGTGTTTGCTTATTGTTTCAAGAAGTCCAGTTGCTCTAGCTTCCTCTTCTGAAACCATTTTTATATCATTGAATATATCTACGCTATTTACTTCTCCAACTATTCCACTAGCTTGAGGTTCTACTATTTGAGCTCCATCTTCCCAATATACTTTATATCCATTATACTCTTGTGGATTGTGAGATGCAGTTACCATAACTCCTGCTATTGCTTTTAATTCTCTTGTAGCAAAAGATAACTCAGGTGTTGATCTTAAAGAATCAAATAAATAAGCTTTAATTCCATTTCCAGCTAATACAAGAGCTGTATTTAAAGCATATTCAGTTGAACCTATTCTACAATCATATGCAATAGCCACTCCTCTTTTTTTACCTTCTTCTCCAGTAGTTTTTAAAATATAATTTGCAAGTCCTTGAGTAGCTTTTCTTATGTTGTATTTATTTATTCTATTTCTTCCAACTCCTCTAACTCCTCTCATTCCTGCTGTTCCAAAACTTAAATCTGTGTAAAATCTATTTTCTACTTCTTTTTCATCATCTTTTATACTTAATAGTTCTTCTCTATCTTCACTATCAATATATTCAGATTTTACCCACGCATCATAACTTTTCATATATTCTTTTTCCATAACCTTGTCCCTCCAATACTTTATATTTTTATATTCCTTGATATTTACTATTATACCTCATTAAGTTATTTTTAAAAAGAACTTTTATTTAAAAAGATTAAAAAAACTGACTTCATATTTCAGAAGCCAGTTTTTTCATACAAATTTACAAAATAGTTAGTTATTAGTTATTTTTTATTCATTGATCAATTATTTATATTATTTTTTTATTTATTACATCATTCCTGGCATCATTCCAGGGTTTCCCATTTCTGGTGCTTTAGGTTCTTTTTTAGTTGCCACTAAAACTTCAGTAGTTAAAATTAGTGCTGATACTGATGCAGCATTTTGAATAGCCGATCTTGTTACTTTAGCTGGATCAATTATTCCTTCTGACATCATATTTACATATTTTTCAGTTGCAGCATTAAATCCATATCCTTTTTCCATATTTCTTACTTTTTCAACAACTACTGCTCCATCTACTCCAGCATTTTCAGCTATCTGTTTAAGTGGTGCCATAAGAGCTTTTTTAACTATTTCAACTCCTATTCCCTCTTCTCCTTCAAGCTTATAATCTTCCATCTCTTTTACTATTTCTAATAGAACAGTTCCTCCACCTGGTACTATTCCCTCTTCAACAGCAGCTCTTGTAGCGTTTAGAGCATCTTCTATTCTTAATTTTTTATCTTTCATTTCTGTTTCAGTAGCTGCCCCAACTTTAATTACTGCAACCCCTCCAGATAATTTTGCAAGTCTTTCTTGTAATTTTTCTTTATCATAATCTGAAGTTGTTAACTCCATTTGATTTTTAATAGCAGCTGTTCTCATTTTAATATTTTCAGAAGCTCCCATTCCATCAACTATTACAGTAGTATCTTTAGTAACTTTTACTTTTTTAGCTCTACCTAATTGATTTATTGTAGTTTCTTCCAATTTCATTCCTTTTTCATCAGATATTACTTCTCCACCTGTCAAGATTGCAATATCTTCAAGCATAGCTTTTCTTCTGTCACCAAATGCTGGAGCTTTCACTGCAACAACATTTAATGTTCCTCTCAACTTATTGATTACTAATGTTGTTAGAGCTTCTCCCTCTAATTCATCAGCTATGATTAATACTGGTCTGCTTGTTTGAACTGTTTCTTCAAGTATAGGTAAAATATCTTTCATATTTGATATTTTTTTATCAGTTATTAAAATATATGGATTATCTAATTCTGCATACATTCTTTCTGCATCTGTTACCATATATGGAGATACATAACCTTTATCAAATTGCATTCCTTCTACAACTTCTAAAGTAGTTTCAAGAGATTTTGCTTCTTCTACTGTAATTACTCCTGTTTCTCCTACTTTTTCCATAGCTTGAGCTATTAATTTACCAATCTCCTCATCTCCAGCTGATACAGAAGCAACTTGAGCTATCTCATCATTAGATTGAATCTTTTTAGCTCTTGATTTTAGATGTTTTATAACCTCTTTTGTTGCTTTTTCTATACCTTTTTTTAGAAACATTGGATTTGCTCCAGCACTTACCATTTTAAGTCCTTCTTTTACTATTGCTTGAGCTAAAATAGTAGCAGTTGTAGTACCATCTCCTGCAACATCATTTGATTTTGTAGCTACCTCTTTTACAAGTTGAGCCCCCATATTTTCAAATGGATCATCTAATTCAATCTCTTTAGCTATTGATACACCGTCATTAGTTATAAGAGGTGATCCATAACTTTTTTCAAGAACAACATTTCTTCCTCTTGGTCCTAATGTTACTTTTACAGCATCTGCTAATGTATTTACACCTATTTCAAGTTTTTTTCTAGCTTCTTCATCAAATTTTAATATTTTTGCCATTTTGCTCTCCTCCTATCTCTCAACAACTGCCAAAACATCATCTATATTTAAAATAAGATATTTTTCTTCACCATCTTTTATCTCTGTTCCTGCAAATTTTGCATAAACAACTTTATCTCCTACATTTAATCCCTCTAATTTTTCACCTTTTCCTAGAGCTACTATCTCTCCAAAATTAGGTTTTTCTTTATCTCCTGCTCCTGGAAGAATAATTCCACTTGCTGTTTTTTCTTCCATTTTTACAAGTTTTATTAAAACTCTCTCTCCTATTGGCTTAATGTTCATTTATATCCCTCCATTAACTTTTAAACTTATTAGCACTCTTATTAGATGAGTGCTATTTTTTACAAGTATATATTATGACATTTTTTCAACTATGTCAATAGTTTTTTTATTTTACTTACTTTCCTTGTCTTTTATTGATTTTGTTGATAAAATATCTTATAAACTAATCTTTTTGGGGGAATTTATGAAAAATAAAAAAATAGATTTATCTGAAGTTTTTTAACTATTGGTGTTCCTTTAATGGTTCAACAACTAATCTCTTCTTCTCTAAATTTTATAGATAATTTAATGATCGGAAGACTTGGTACAAACTATATTGCTGCTGTTGGGTTTGCAAATAGTGTATATCGTATATTAGATCTTTTTCTATTTGGACTTTGTAGTGGAATGGGAGTTTTTGTTGCTCAATACTATGGAAAAAGAAATTTTGATATGATCAGACGTATTTTAGGAAAAATGATTATAGCTTCTTTCACTCTAGCTATAATCTTTTCTACTATAACATTTTTTAATGCTGAAAAAATTATAGGTATATTTACTAAAGAGCCTGAAGTTTTAAAAATAGGTGTTTCATACATTACAAAAGCTCTATTTTCTTATACTTTTTATGCTTTATCTTTCAGCACTGGTTTTTGTCTTAGAGCAATGGGACTTACTAAATTTCCTATGACATCTGCTTCTATTGGTGTTGCTATAAATACATTTTTTAATTATTGCTTAATATATGGAAATTTTGGTTTCCCTTGTCTTAAAGAACAAGGAGCTGCTATTGCCACTGTTATTGCTAGAATATGTGAACTTACAACAATTTGGCTAATAGTCTATAAAAAAGATTTTAACTTAAAAGGAAAGCTTAACTCTTACCTTAATCTTCCTAAAGATTTGATTAAAGAGATTGTTAAAATTTCATCTCCAGTTTTTCTTACTGAGATGCTTTGGATTCTGGGTACTGTTTCTTTATCTGTGGCATATTCAAAACTTGGGACTACTCAAGCTGCCTGTGTACAAATAGCAGATATTATAACTGCAATATCGGCTATAATATTTATGGGAATTTCAAACTCTGCTTCCGTTATTATCGGGCATACTATTGGAAAGGGAGATAAAAATAAGGTCATTATTTACTCTAAAAAAATTTTACAAATTGCAGTTATTATGGGAATATTTAGTTTAATCTTAGTTCAACTACTAACAAATAACATTGTTTCATTATATCATCTTCCAAATGAGGCTCACATAATGGCTATAAAAACTATGAGAGCTGCAGGAATATTTGTATTTTTAAAGATGATTAACTGGACTTTACTTATTGGACTTTTTAGAGCTGGAGGAGATACAAAAGTAGCTTTCTGTTTAGATATATTTCCTCTTTGGTTTTATGCTGTTCCAGTAGCATTTATAGGAGCTTATTTCAAAATTCCAGTTTTCTATCTAGTTGCTTTAGCAGATTTTTCAGAATTTATAAAATTAATAGCTTCTATTATTCGCTATAAATCTCTTAAATGGATAAAAGATGTTACTGTATAAAAATTAATCATCATCTAAACTCTCTAACATTAATTAAACTCTCTTAATTAATTAGGGAGTTTTTCTTTATTTTATGGTTAATTTTTGATTTTTAGTGTTCATTTTTTAAATTTAACCTTTTTTTTTATTTTTTAATGTTGATTTTTTTTTATTTTTGAGTTATTATAAGTCACAATTAAATTTTAAAGGAGTTAGAAAATGAATGTAAAAAAACAGATTAACAAAGAAGCATTGGTTACAATAGCGTTGTACTTAATTTATTTTCTGTGGTGGTATTTCTGGGGATATATTGATGAGGGCAAAGATCCTAGTGAGTATATCTATATTTTTGGACTTCCAAGATGGTTTTTCTACTCTTGTGTAGTAGGCTTGGTGTTTATAAATATTTTAGTTTGGGTTGCTATAAAATTCTTTTTTAAAGAAATTGACTTAGATGAAAAGGAGAGAGATAAATGTTAATAATTCCTATTTTTATATATATATTAGCTATTTTAGTAATAGCTTGGCAAACAGGTAAACATAAACATAAAGCTGGTAAATTTATTGAAGAGTATTTTATTGGAAGTAGAAGTATGGGAGGACTTGTTTTAGCAATGACTCTTATAAGTTCATATGTTGGAGCTAGTTCTTTTATTGGTGGACCAGGTGTTGCATACAATTTGGGATTAAGTTGGGTATTTCTAGCTTGTATTCAAGTGCCAACTGCTTTCTTTACTCTTGGAATCTTAGGTAAAAAACTTGCTATCATCTCTCGTAAAATAAATGGAGTTACTATAACTGATTATTTAAGAGCTAGATATGAAAGCAATTTAGTTATAGTTTTGGCTTCAATAATGATGTTAATATTCTTTATTGGAACTATTGTTGCTCAATTTGTTGGAGGAGCAAGATTATTCGAAAGTGTAACAGGACTTTCATATAATTTTGGACTTATTCTTTTTACTTTTGTTGTAATTATATATACAACTTTTGGTGGATTTAGAGCTGTTACTATAACAGATGCAATCCAAGGTATAGTAATGTTATTAGCAACAGGGTTACTTTTCTTTATTATTTTAGAAAAAGGAAATGGTATGGAAAATATTATGCAAACTATTTTAAAAAATAACCCTGCACTTTTAACACCTGATAGCAATGGAGCTGTTTCTAAACCATTTATACTATCTTTCTGGATGCTTGTAGGAATTGGTATTTTAGGACTTCCTGTTACAGAGGTAAGATGTATGGGATTTAAAGATAGTAAGGCTATGCATAGAGCTATGATTATTGGAACTTCTATTGTTGGTATACTTATGCTTGGAATGCACCTTGTTGGAGTTATGGGATTTGCTGTTGAGCCTGGTGTAGAAGTAGGAGATAAAATCATTCCTATTTTGGCTATAAAAAATATGCACCCTATTCTAGCTGGAGTATTTATAGCTGGACCATTAGCTGCTATTATGTCATCAGTTGATTCTTTGCTTATTATGTCTTCTGCTGCAATAGTAAAAGATTTATATATTAACTACGTAGATAAAAATCCAAGTGAAAATAAAATTAAAAAACTTTCTTTTGCTACATCGCTTCTATTGGGAGTAATTGTTTTTGTACTAGCTTTAAATCCACCTAAATTACTAGTTTGGATCAACCTTTTTGCTCTTGCTGGACAAGAGGCAGCTTTCTTCTGTCCTATACTTTTTGGACTTTATTGGAAAAGAGCAAATGCTACTGGAGCTATTATTTCAATGGTATTTAGTGTAGTTTTCTATCTGTATACAATTATTATGAATATTAAATTTATGAATATGCACCAAATAGTACCAACTCTTATCTTCTCTGTAATACTGTTTGTAGTTGGATCTTATTTTGGTAAACCTAATTCTGAAAAAGTAAATGAACTATTCTTTTCTGAAAAATACTAGATAAAGAAATAAGCTCTTTCCCCTATTTATAGAGGTTAGAGCTTATTTTTATTTTTTTAAATAATATTCGTAAATAATTTTTCCTATTTTGTTATTTATTCTTATTCCATCTGAATTTTGTTTAAGATTTTTTGTAAATACCAATATATCAATCCAATTATTATTGAGATATAGTCTACCTACATCGTGCTCAATGCCTGGCAATTCTCCTGTTTTATGTGCAAATACCTCTTCTTCTGGTATATATAAATGAAGTTTATTGTTACAAGCCTGATTTTTTAAAATATCTAAACACTCTTTATCTTGACATAGAATATCTAAAACTTTTTCACTATCTTTAGGAGAAGTAAAATTATCTTTCCCAGATTTTTGAGCTTCAATATCCAACATCTTTCTTGCTAAAATAGTATCAAAATATCCATTTTCCTTTAAAAATTCATTAATTTTTTCCATACCTAAAAATTCTATTAAAATATTTGTTGCTGTATTATCACTTAAACATATCATAAAATATGCAAGATCCTTTACAGTAAAAGCTAATCCAGAATTTAAAGATTTTAAAATTCCATTTCCTTCTACCTTATCCTCTTCTCTTAGCTTTATCATTTTATCATATTTATTTTTAGGCAAGGCATTTAATATAAAGAGTTTTATAATACTAGCTGACAAAAAAACTTCATCTTCATTGATAGATATTCGATTTCCAAATGAATCTTTTACTATTACACTAAAACTGCCTTGATAGTCTGACAATATCTTTCTTATTTCAGTTTCAATTATTTTTATCTCATTAACCAACTTTCTATCTCTTCCTTACTCTTTGCTACAATCTCCTCTATTGTTAAATTTTTTGGACAAATTTTATCAAAGAATTTAATTTTTATAGGATACATACTTGGAAACTTGCTTCCATATGGCATAGCTTTATAAGCTCCCTTTATTCCAAATGGCACTACTGGAACATTTAGCTCTTTTGACAAAATCGCAAAAGTCTTTTTAAACTCTTGTAGCTCTCCATCTCTAGTTCTTGCTCCCTCTGGAAATATAACCAAATTTTTTCCTTCTCTTAAAACTTCAGCAGATACTTGTAAAGTTTCTTTTAGATTTTTATTAATATCTACTATCAAAATATTTCCTCTATCTGCTAAATATCTTCTAAGTGGTGTGTCAAAATGTACCACTGTTGCTATATAATAAGTATTATCCATCATTTTCATAGGAATAGCTTGATTAAACATCACAGCATCTAAAAAACTTTGATGATTTCCTACATAAATAGCTGGTTCAGGAGATATTTTGTCCAACGATTCTTTTTTCAAGCTAAAATATAGATAGAAGATAGGTTTTGTAATTACTTTTATTATTTTTCCTACCAATGCTGATTTTGGAAGTTTAAGATCTATTCTTTCATTTAATATGCTCTTCCAATCTATTTCTACATCGCTATATGTTCCACCGTGGTTTTTAATAAACTCAGCTAGAGTTAATATATTTTTTATACCTGAAAACTCCTCTTCATTTATTTTTATTCCATAACTATTTTCTACAAAAGAAAGAATTTCTACTATATCCAGAGAATCTAGTCCTAAATCTAGCTCTAAATGAGCATCTGGAGTAACCTCTGCATCATAGTTTTTTTCAATATTCTCTTTTAATGTATTGTAAATATCTCTTAATTCTTCTGGAACTTCAATAACTTTTTTTGGTTGATGTGACTCAAATGTTCCCTCTGCTCCATCTTCTACAACTTCACCTTTTAAGAAATCATTTAACATAAATCTTCTTACTTTCCCTAATTTTGTTTTAGGAAGTTCATTTTTAACTATTTTTATTTCTAAGATTTTTCTATATTTAGGAGCTGTTACGTTATATTTATCTATTATCTCCCATTTTAAAGTTTCTTTAATATTAGTTATATTTTTATGTCTAATCAAATCAAAATCAGGATATACAACCGCCATCAAATGATTGTTGTACTCCATAACTGCAATCTCTTTTATAAGATCTGTTCCTTTTATTATTTCATTTTCAATATCTGACGGATTAATATTTTTACCATTTGAAAGTACTATCATCTCTTTTTTTCTTCCAACTATCACAAGATGATCTCCATCAAACTTTCCTAAGTCTCCTGTATGGAAAAATCCATTTTCATCTATCACTTCTTTAGTAGCAGTAGGATTATTGTAATATCCTTTCATTACATTAGCACCCTTTACAAGCACTTCTCCATCTTCTGCTATTTTTACCTCTACATCTGGAATAATCTCTCCTACTGTCCCTGCTTTTACATTATCTGGTTTATTAAAAGCTATAATAGGTGATGTTTCAGTTAAACCATATCCTTCTATCATCGGTAAACCAAGTGTCAAATAATCTCTTGAAACTTCAGGATCTAATTTTGCTCCTCCAGATGCCATTACTCTTAAAGAACCACCAAGCTCATCATACACTTTTTTAAATACAAATCTACTAAAAGATTTATTATTTATTTTTTGACAAAGTTTAAATATATTTTTAGTTAGCCAACTGCTATTAATTTTACTCATAATAGCTTTATGCAACATCTCCCAAACTCTTGGAACTCCTATTATTACACTGATTTTATAAGTCTTTAAAGCGTGACGAAGTGCTTCTGAAGATAATTCGTCTAAAATTACAACTAGAGTTCCAAAATACATTGTCATCAAAAGATTGATATTTAACGGAAATACGTGATGATAAGGTAATATTGCAAGAACTCTATCTGTTTCATCTGCTAAGTGAATTGCCTTGATTGCATTTACATTTGACAATAAATTTTCATATGATAACATAACCCCTTTTGGATTTCCAGTAGTTCCTGAAGTATAAAGAATTACTGCTGTATCTTCAAGATTCTCTACATTCAACTCATAATTATTCGGTATGAATTCACTTGGTACTTCAATTTCATCAATGTTTATTATTTTGATATCTTTTTTATACATCTCTTTAGCCAAAATAGCATTTTTATAATTTTTATTTGTTGCGTAGATATATTCTGGCTCAGCATCATTTAACACATATAAAAGCTGTTCTGGAGTATAACCAGCATCTAAAACTATTGCAATCCCTGCTTTTTCCCAAATTGAGAAAAATGCCTCTATTATCTCAGGTCTATTTTCAACATAAACTATAACTTTACTATCCTTTTTTATATCTATCAAAGTTGAATAATATTTTATCCCTGTCAATAACTCTTTGTATGAATATTCTCTGTCTTTGTAAATTATTGCTGCTTTATTTCTATCATATAATAATCTCATTTTTTTCCTCCTAGAACTCTAGTTAATTTTATAAATTATCTATTAGTTCTTCCAATTCTTTTCTATCTTTAGTATCCAAATCTATCCCCGCTTTTAGTTTTTTTAACACCTCACTTTCTTGTGCTGACATACTTTTTTCCAAAACTTTAATTAACATCTTTACATAAAAATTCATCTTTTTCTCCTATTTTTTATCCTTTTAATATATATCCAACTCCTCTTACTGTATGTATTATATTTTCTTTCTCCCCTTTGTCTATTTTATTTCTAAGATGAGTCATATATACATCTACTATATTAGTGTTTGCTGTATAATTCATATTCCAAATTTTTTCTCTTATCATAGTTCTACTCAATACAAGATTTTTATTTCTTATTAAATATTCAAGAAGTGCAAACTCTCTATAAGTTAACTCAATCACTCTTTCTCCTCTTTTAGCTTCTCTAGTTAAAATATTTAAGCTTAAATCTTTTACACTTAAACTACTTTCCTTTTGTACACCGTTTAAGTTACATCTTCTAAGAACTGCTCTAATCCGTCCTGCAAGTTCAATAAAGGAAAAAGGTCTAGTTATATAGTCATCTGCTCCACTATCTAAAGCTTGAACTTTTTTTTCTATATTTTCATCTTGTGAGAGAAAAATTATCCCTATATTTTTATTAATCTCTCTTATTCGACAACACAATTCTACTCCGTCAATATCCTCTAAATCTGTATCCAAGATAAGAAGATCGTACTGTCCACTTTTTATATGATAATAACTATCATCTATCTCTAAACATATTTCTACTGTATATCCTAATTCTTTTAATCCCTTTTTTAAATATTGTTGTACCTCTTTATCTTTTTGTGCTATTAGAATATTCATTTCTACCCCTTTTAAAGATTAATTATATTATAAACTGAAAGATAATTTAAAACACTTCCCCCTATGACAAACAGATGCCAAATAGCGTGTGTAAATCTTATTCTTTTTAAAGAATAAAAAACAGCACCAACAGTATATACAACTCCTCCTATAACTAATAAATTCAAGGAAGTAGAGTTAAGATTTAGCT
>JAUNAY010000032.1 GCA_030527385.1 Fusobacterium sp.
TTTTAGCTATTTAAGATAATTATTGGAGTGATTTTTTAAATTTAAGTTTAAATAATTAAAAAAAATAAAAAAAATTTTTAAAATTTTACTTGCATTTTTTGTAATTTAGAGTTATACTCACTTTAACAAAAGTTAATAAAACTTAAAAAATAAAACTAAAAAGAGGAGGAAGAGAATATGTTCATACTTAACATAATATCATTTGTCATATGTATAATAATAATAAATGTCATACAAAGCTCGGCTAAAATTTCATATGTAAATGATTGTGTTAGGATATAATTGCATATTCTTTTGGAATAGATATAGATTATTTTGTTTGGGTACAGACTCAGACTAAAAAATTTTATGAATCCTTTTAAGATATAAGCAACCTAGCTGGTTGCTTTTTTTATACCCTGAATTGTCCAAATTTTAGGTATTAAGTTATTTTATTTTAAGTATTGTTTTTAATTAAATTTTTATAAATTTTTAAGGGGGAAATAATTATGAAAAAACTTACATTAATGCTTTTAGGAGTAACATTTTTATTAACAGCTTGTGGAGGAAATGAAAATCAAGGAAAAACAGAAGCTAAAAAAGAAGAAGTTGTAAAGATTGGAGCTACTGCACCATTAACAGGACCTTTAGCTATCTATGGAGTAACTGCAACAAATGGATCAAAATTAGCTATGGAAGAAATTAACAAAAATGGTGGAGTTCTTGGAAAAAAAGTAGATTTTATTGTTCTTGACTCAAAAGGAGATTCAACAGAAGCTGTAATGGCATATAATAGATTAGTAGATGAGGGAATTGTGGCATTTGTAGGAGATGCTCCATCTAAGCCAAGTCTTGCAATTGCTGAAGTAGCTGCTCAAGATAAAATGCCAATGATTACTCCAACTGGAACACAATTTAATATCACAGAAGCAGGAAGCAATGTATTCCGTGCTTGTTTTACAGATCCATATCAAGGAAGAATTTTAGCAAACTTTGCTAAAAATAATTTAAAAGTTAAAACAGCTGCTATCGTAGTAAATAACTCAAGTGACCATTCAAATGGAGTTACAGAAGCATTCTTAAAAGAAGCTGCTGCTCTTGGAATTGAAGTTGTTGCTAATGAAGGATATTCAGAAGGAGATAAAGATTTTAGACCACAACTTACAAAAATTCTTCCTACTAATCCAGATGTTTTAGTAATTCCTGATTACTATGAACAAGTAGCACTAATCACTGCTCAAGCAAGAGAAGTTGGAATCAAATGTACATTCATTGGACCAGATGGTTGGGACGGAGTATCAAAAACTCTTGATCCAAGTGCTTATGGAGTTATTGAAAACTCATATTTCACAAACCACTATTCATTAGATGATAAATCAGAAAAAGTACAAAATTTCGTTAAAGCTTATAGAGAGACTTATAAAGAAGACCCATCTTCATTTGCTGCACTATCTTATGATGCTGCATATATGATGAAGGCTGCTATTGAAAAAGCTGGAACTACTGAAAAACAAGCTGTTGTGGATGCGTTAAAAGGACTTGAATATGATGGAGTTACAGGACACTTAACATTCGATGAAAAAAATAATCCTATTAAGGCAGTAACAGTATTAAAAATTGTAAATGGAAAATATACATTTGACTCAATTGTTGAAGCTAAATAATAACTTTTCTAGATGATAGAATATACCTAAATCATATCCGATATTAGAGTTTTCTAGTATCGGATATGAAAAATCATCAAACTATATATTGAATAAGGAGAGGAAGGAAAAAATGGAATTTTTACTGCAAATTATAAATGGACTGCAAATTGGAAGTATCTATGCTCTTATTTCCCTAGGGTATACTATGGTATACGGGATTGCTCAACTTATTAACTTTGCACACGGGGATATCATTATGGTAGGGGCATATGTTTCATTGTTTAGCATTCCACTTTTTACTAAAATGGGTTTACCCGTATGGCTTACTATGATCCCAGCTATTGTTGTATGTGTTCTTTTAGGAATGATTACAGAAAGAGTAGCATATAGACCACTTAGAAATTCGCCAAGAATATCTAACTTAATTACAGCCATAGGAGTAAGCTTATTATTAGAAAATAGTTTTATGAAAGTATTTACACCAAATACAAGACCATTTCCAAAAGTATTTACTCAAGAGCCTATCTTAATTGGAGATTTACATTTAAACTTTGGAACTGTGGTAACTATTTTAGTTACATTGGTATTGTCAGTTGGGCTTCAATATTTTATGAAAAAAACTAAATATGGAAAAGCAATGCTTGCAACAAGTGAAGATTATGGAGCAGCTCAATTAGTTGGAATTAATGTAGATCATACTATTCAACTAACATTTGCTATCGGTAGTGGACTTGCAGCTATTGCAGCAGTTTTATACGTTTCAGCCTATCCTCAAGTTCAACCTTTAATGGGATCTATGCCTGGAATTAAAGCATTTATTGCAGCCGTTTTGGGAGGAATTGGGATTCTTCCAGGAGCAGTTTTAGGAGGATTCATTCTAGGAATTGTAGAAAGTTTAACAAGAGCATATATATCATCTCAATTAGCTGATGCTATCGTATTTTCGATATTAATTATTGTATTGCTAGTTAAACCAACTGGAATTTTAGGTAAAAATATGAGAGAAAAGGTATAGGGTGATTGAGAATGACAAAAACAAAGATGCTTAGTTATATTGTAACGTTTGTATTACTTACAATTGGATATATTGTTTTGATGACATTAATTAATACAGGTATTGTATCAAGATACCAAACAAATATATTAACTTTAATTTGTATTAATATTATTTTAGCTGTTAGTTTAAATGTTACTGTTGGTTGTCTAGGACAAATTACAATTGGACACGCAGGATTTATGTCAGTAGGAGCTTATGCAGCTGCTTTATTTACAAAGAGTGGTATTGTTGAAGGATTACCTGGATATTTTATAGCTTTAATTATTGGTGGGGCAGTTGCAGGAGTTGTAGGAATTATAATTGGTATTCCAGCACTAAGATTAAATGGAGATTATCTTGCAATTATTACACTTGCATTTGGAGAGATTATTAGAGTTTTAATAGAATATTTTGATTTTACTGGAGGAGCTCAAGGATTGCGTGGAATCCCTCGTTATAATGAAATTGAAATTATTTTTATCATTATGGTTGTATGTGTAATGATGATGTTTTCACTACTAACAAGTAGACACGGAAGAGCAGTATTATCAATTAGAGATGATGAAATTGCAAGTGGAGCTTCAGGAGTTAATACAACTTATTATAAGACATTTGCTTTTACTGTATCAGCAGTTTTTGCAGGAATAGCAGGAGCTGTATATGCACATCACTTAGGAATTTTGGGAGCAAAACAATTTGACTTTAACTACTCAATCAATATTTTAACAATGGTTGTTTTAGGAGGTATGGGAAGTTTTACTGGATCTATATTATCAGCAATTGTTTTAACTGTTGTTCCTGAAATGTTACGTGAATTTTCAGATTATCGTATGATTGTTTATTCTCTATTATTAATTTTAACTATGATTTTCCGTCCAACAGGACTTTTAGGACGTAAAGAGTTTCAAATTACTAAAGTTATTGAAAAATTTATGAAAAAAGGAGGAAATGTCAATGAATAAACTTGTATTAGATGCTAAAGATATTTCTATTACCTTTGGTGCTTTAAAAGCTGTAACAAACTTTAATTTACAATTAAGAGAAAATGAATTAGTTGGGCTTATTGGTCCTAATGGAGCTGGAAAAACTACAGTCTTTAATATTTTAACTGGAGTATATTCTCCAACATCTGGAACATATACTTTTAATGATGAAGTGATAAATAGAATGCCTACATATAAATTAGTAAAGAAAGGACTTGCAAGAACTTTCCAAAATATTAGACTTTTTAAATATATGTCTGTATTGGATAATGTGCTTGTAGCAAATAATTTTAATATGAAATATGGACTTCTTGCTGGGACATTTCGTTTACACAGATATTGGAAAGAGGAAAAAGAGGTAAAAGCTAAAGCATTAGAGCTTTTAAAAATCTTTGATTTAGATGAATATGCAGATATGCCAGCTGGAAATTTACCTTATGGACAACAAAGAAAATTGGAAATTGCTAGAGCAATGGCAACAAATCCAAAAGTTTTACTTTTAGATGAGCCAGCAGCTGGAATGAATCCAACAGAAACAGAAGAATTAATGAATACCATTAAGCTTATTAGAGATAAATTTAATATTGCTATACTTTTAATAGAACACGATATGAAACTTGTTTTGGGAATTTGTGAAAGACTTATAGTACTAGATCACGGAAATGTTATTGCATCGGGAGATCCACACGAAGTTGTAAATAATCCAACTGTTGTTACTGCTTATTTAGGTGCAGATGATGAAGATGAAGGAGAAGAGTTATAATGGAAAATCAAAATATGTTAGAAATTAAAGATTTACACGTTTATTATGATAATATTCACGCTTTAAAGGGAATCTCTTTAAATGTAAAACAGGGAGAGATTGTATCACTTATCGGAGCTAATGGAGCTGGAAAAACTACTACTTTACAAACAATTTCTGGACTTATAAATTCAAGAGAGGGTCAAATTATATTTGAAGGAAAGGATATAACAAAAGAAAAATCTCATAAAATTTGTGAAATTGGAATTGCTCAAGTTCCAGAAGGAAGAAGAGTTTTTGCTAAACTTCCTGTAAAAGACAATCTAAAATTAGGATCTTTTCTTGTAAAAGATACTCCAGAAAATCTTGAAAAAGATAGAGCTAATTTTTATAAGAACTTTCCAAGAATGTCAGAACGTAAAAATCAACTAGCTGGAACTCTTTCAGGTGGAGAACAACAGATGCTTGCTATGGGAAGAGCTATTATGAGTAGACCTAAACTTTTAATTCTTGATGAGCCATCTATGGGATTATCTCCTCTATTTGTAAAAGAGATTTTTGCAGTTATTAAAAAGCTAAAAGAAGCTGGAACTACTATTCTTTTGGTTGAACAAAATGCTAAAATGGCTCTTGCTATCTCTGATAGAGCTTATGTAATTGAAACTGGTAAAATTACTCTTGAGGGAGATGCAAAAGAGTTAATGAATAATCCACAAATTAAAAAGGCATATTTAGGTGCTTAATAAAAAGGGAGGCTGTTGAATTTACAACAGCCTCTAAATTTTTAGATATGTTTTTTAGGTGAATAATAAGTATGAAGTAGTTGATGTGCTTCGTGACTCAATGGTTTGTTAAAATATTTTTTGTATAATTCTATAATATAAGGATTATCGTGAGATTTTCTAATAATTTTTTCAGAATCTATTTTTTCAAGCCCTTTAATTCTATCTTTGACTATATCAAAGTTACCATAGTGGAAAGGTTGTCCACCACCACCAACACATCCTCCTTTACAAGCCATAATTTCAATAGCGTGTAAATTTTCTTCGCCCTTTTCAATTTTATTTAAAAGTTCACGAGCAGAACCAAGTCCATTGACAACTCCTATTCTCAATTTTGTATCTTTTATATTAACTTCAGCTATTCTAATTCCATCAATTCCTCTAAACTGTTCAAAATCAACTTTTTCAAGTTCTTCTCCTGTGATAAGTTCATAAAGAGTTCTTGTTGCTGCTTCAATAACTCCTCCACTTTTACCAAAAATATCAGCAGCTCCTGTTGAATATCCAAGTGGAGAATCAAATTTAGTTTCAGGAAGATTTTTTAAATCAATATTAGCTTGTTTTAAAAGACTTGCTAGTTGACGAGTGGATATAGAGTAGTCAACATCTGGTCTTCCACCATCTTTAAATTTATGTCTTGAAGCTTCATATTTTTTTGCAAGACACGGCATAGCAGAGACACAAACAATTTTATCTTTGCTTATATTCATCTCTTTAGCCCAAATATTTTTAGCTAATGCTCCAAACATCTGTTGAGGAGATTTAGCAGTGGATAAATTACCTAAAAAATTATGAAAATGGTGTTCAGCAAATTTAACCCAAGAAGGACAGCAAGAAGTTATAAGTGGCAATCTTGTAGGTTCACCATTAAGATATTTTTCAAGCCTTTCTTTAAGTTCAGAAGCTTCTTCCACTATTGTTAGATCAGCGGCAAAATTTGTATCAAAAACATAAGTAAAACCAACCATTTTTAGAGCCGTAACAAGTTTTCCAGTAACATCTTCACCAGGAGCAAAACCAAACTCTTCTCCTATTGATACCCTTATTGCTGGAGCAACTTGAATGATGACATAATTATCTTTTTTACTAAGATCATCAAAAAGTTGTTTAGTATAGTCAGTTTCGTGTAAAGCTCCAACTGGACATACAGCCACGCATTGTCCACAGTTAGTGCAAATAGTTGTATCTAGGTTTTGTTCAAAAGCAGTTGCCATAGAAGCATTAAATCCTCTTTGTATGCTAGAAAGAACATTACAAGTTTGAATATCCCTACACATAGTTTCACATCTTTTGCATAAAATACACTTATTAGCATCTCTTATAATAGATGGAGAAAATTCAACTCTATTGTCAGTTTTTTTACCTTTAAATCTTATCTCTCTTATTCCAAATTCGATAGCTAATTTTTGAAGATCACATTTACCATTTTTTTCACAGATAAGACAATCTGCTGGGTGATCAGAAAGCATAAGTTCAAGAATAGTTTTTCTCTCTTTAATTACTCTTAGAGAGTTTGTTGTTACTTCCATACCATCTGTAACTGGAGTGGAACAGGCAGGAGCTAAATTTTTTCTTCCTTTAACTTCTACAATACATATTCTACAAGAGGAACAGTTATTTTTATATCCAATCTCTTTCATATTTAGATAACAAAGACTAGGGATTTTTATCCCAACTGATTTAGCAGCTTCAAGAATACTCTCTCCCTCTCTAGTTTCAACATTTATATTATCAATCTTGATATTTATAAGCTTTTTCATATATGCCTCCCTTATCCAATTTCGATAGCATCAAATTTACAATTTTCGTAGCAAGAACCACATTTTATACACTTATCTTGATCAATTTTATGTGGGGTTTTTAGCTTACTTTCAATGGCTTGAACAGGACAATTTCTTGCACAAAGGGTACAGCCTACACATTTATTTGGGTTAATTATGTATTTTATTAATTTTTTACACTGTTTTGCAGGACAAGTTTTGTCATCGATATGTGCTAAATATTCATCGTAAAATTTATTTAAAGTAGAAAGTACAGGATTTGGAGAAGTTTGTCCAAGTCCACAAAGAGCAGTGTCTTTTATAGTTGTAGAAAGCTCTCTAAGTAGTTCTAAATCCTCTCTTTTACCATTACCACTTGTAATTCTATCAAGAATCTCTTTAAGTCTTGTATTTCCTATCCTACAAGGAGTACATTTACCACAAGATTCGTCCAATGTAAATTCAAGGTAAAATTTAGCAATAGAAACCATACAATCATTTTCGTCCATAACAATCATTCCACCAGATCCCATCATAGAACCTTTTTGGAGCAAAGTATCAAAATCAATCGGAGTATCAAGATCATCTTCTGTTAGGCAACCACCAGATGGACCACCAGTTTGAACAGCTTTAAATTTTTTATTCTTTTTGATACCATCTCCTATATCAAAAATAACCTCTCTTAAAGTTGTACCCATAGGAACTTCAACAAGTCCAACATTATTTACCTTACCAGCTAAGGCAAAAACCTTTGTTCCTGGAGAATTAGGAGTTCCGATACTTCTAAACCAAGAAGCTCCATTTAAAATAATTTTCGTAATATTTGCAAAAGTTTCAACATTATTTACATTTGTAGGTTTTCCCCAATAACCAGATTCAGCTGGAAATGGAGGTTTTGTTGTAGGCTCTCCTCTTTCCCCTTCCATAGAATGAATAAGAGCTGTTTCTTCTCCACAGACAAATGCTCCTGCTCCCAATTTTATCTCTATATCAAAAGAAAAATTAGTTTCAAGAATATTTTCTCCAAGGTATCCAGATTTTCTTGCGTCAGAAATAGCTTTTTCAAGCCTTGAAACTGCTACTGGATATTCTGCTCTTATATAGATAAGTCCTTTAGATGCTCCAACTGCATATCCACATATAGACATAGCTTCAAGTATTCCGTGTGGATCTCCTTCAAGTATAGATCTATCCATAAAAGCTCCAGGATCTCCCTCATCAGCATTGCATACCACATATTTTTGTTTACTTATAGCTTTTTTAGTAAATTCCCATTTAGTTCCAGTTGGAAATCCACCTCCACCTCTACCTCTTAATCCAGAATATTTTATCTCTTTTACAACATCGTCAGGAGACATAGTTTCAAGAACTTTTTTTAATGCTTTATATCCATCGTGTGCAATATAATCTTCGATACTTTCGGGATCTATTACACCACAATTTTTAAGAGCAATTCTTTTTTGCTTTTTATAAAATTGCATATTTTTTCCATCACATATCTTTTCTCTTGTTCTTGGATCAACAAAAAGCAGTCTTTCTACTATTCTATTATTCAAAAGATGAGATTCAACTATTTCTTGAGCATCATCAGGAGCTACTTCAACATAAAGCACATCATCAGGTAAAATCTTTACAATAGGACCTTTTTCACAAAAACCAAAGCAACCAGTCTTTTTAACAGAAACACTATCTTTAAGTCCATTTGCTACAATAAAAATATCAAGATTTTCTATAATTTTTTCACTTTTTGAAGAAAGGCAACCAGTTCCACCACAAACTAAAATCTCTCTATTCATAAAAGACCTCCTGTTCTTTCTTTTATTTCTCTGTCTTTATACTCCATCAATATTTTTTTGATATTTTTAGTTTTATCTTTACCATAAACCTCTTTACCTATCATAACAACTGGTGCAAGTCCACAAGCACCTACACATCTTAAGCAATCTAAAGAAAAAAGCCCATCTAAAGTTGTTCCTCCAACATCAATTTTTAAAAAATCTTTTATATCATTTAAAACTTTTTCACTACCTCTAACATAACAAGCCGTTCCCATACAAACAGAAATAGGATATTTCCCTTTTGGAATCATCGTAAAAAAGTGATAAAAACTGACAACTCCATAAACTTTTGAAATTGGCAGATCTAACTTTTCTGCAACAAATTCTTGTACTTCTGAAGGAAGATAACCAAAAATATTTTGAGCCGTATGTAAAACTCTTATAAGACTTCCATCTTTATCTGGAAGAGAGTTTATAAAATCTTCAAGTTTCTTAAAGCATTCCTCTTTTAAAATATTATTACAGTTCATAATTTTTCCTCCTTAAACAACGATATTTGTTAATAAAATTATACACCTCTGTTTTATAAAGTACAATAATAAAATGAAAAGTTTTATTTGTGAAAAATATGTATTTACTAAAACATTGAAATAGAAAGAATTTTCTTTTTTGACTTTTTATATCTAACTTATAAAAATTAAATTTTTTATAAAAATATGTTATAATTATACAGATATTTTTTAACCTTAAATTAGGAGGAAAAAGCATTAAATGGAAAAGAATTTAGGAGAGGTAATAGCAGTTTGTATCAGTGAAAAAAAAGGAACTGAAAAGGTGAATATACATAGTTGTGAAGTAATAGAGGGATTTGGACTTAAAAATGATGCTCACGGAGGAAATTGGCATAGACAAGTAAGTCTATTGTCACACGAAAAAATAGAAGACTTTAAAAAAAGAGGTGGATTTGTAGAAAAGGGAGCTTTTGGAGAAAATATAATAGTTTCAGGAATTGATTTAAGAAAATTACCAATAGGTACAAAAATATGTATAAATAATGTGATTTTAGAGGTAACACAGATAGGAAAAGAGTGTCATTCACACTGTGAAATATTTCATAGAGTTGGTGAGTGTATAATGCCAAAAGAAGGAATATTTGCAATAGTATTAAAGGGTGGTATAGTTAAAGAGGGAGACAAGGTAATTATTTTAGAAAAATAGTATTTTGATAGGCAGGTGTAGATAATGAAAGTAATAGAAACTAAAAATGCAGTAGGAACAGTATTATGTCACGATATAACAAAAATAGTTCCAAATGAATTTAAAGGTGTAGCTTTTAAGAAAGGGCATATAGTTAGAGAGGAAGATATTCCAGAATTATTAAAATTAGGAAAGGATCATTTATATGTTTGGGAGAAAGAGGAAGGGACACTTCACGAAAATGAAGCAGCGATTAGAATAAAAAATCATATTGCTGGAGAGGGTTTAACTTTTGGAGAGATAAAGGAGGGAAAAATAGATTTTTTTGCAAAGGAAGATGGAATAGTAGCTATAAATGTAGATGAACTATTAAAAGCAAATTCAATAGGGGAAATAATTATCTCTACTATTCATAATAACACTCCTGTAAAGAAAGGTGAAAAAATAGCTGGGACTAGAGTTATTCCACTTGTAATAGATGAAAAAAAGATAAAAAAATTAGAAGATAGTTGTGCTAAAAATATAGTTTCTATTAAAAAAATAAAACCCAAAAAGGTTGCAGTAATAACAACAGGAAATGAAGTATTTTATGGAAGAATACAGGATAAATTTGGGAGTGTAATAAAGGAAAAAGTATCAGAATATGATTGTAGTATAATATCACATATATTTTGTCCAGATGTTAAAGAGGAGATAAAAAAAGAGATAGAAAAAGCATTGAGCAGTGAAGCCGAATTGATTATTTGTACAGGTGGAATGTCTGTTGATCCTGATGATATGACTCCAGCTTCTATTAAAGAGGTAGGAGGAGAGTTAGTTACTTATGGATCGCCTGTGCTACCTGGAGCTATGCTTTTAGTTGCTTATAAAGATAATAAAAGTATTTTAGGATTGCCTGGGTGTGTAATGTATGCTAAAAGAACTGTTTTTGATTTGGTTCTTCCAAGAATTTTAGCAGATGAAAAATTAGCATTTGAAGATATTGCAAAATATGGACACGGAGGATTATGTTTAAATTGTGATATTTGTCATTTTCCTCATTGCTCTTTTGGAAAATAGTAAAAAATAAAAATATAAAGATTAAAAATAGATGAAGGGAAAGAAAAAATGAAAAAAATAGTAATAATTTTATTATGTTTAATAATGTCAATTTCAACTTTTTCAAAAGAAATAGTAGTAAGTGCAGCAGCAAGTTTAAAAAATTGTTTAGAAGAAATTTTGCCACAATATGAAAAAGTTAGTGGGAATAAAGTACTTTTAAATTTAGGTGGATCAGGAACGTTGAGGACACAGATAGAAAATGGAGTTCCAGTGGACATTTTTATTTCAGCAGATAAAAAAAATGTAAATATGTTGATAGA
>JAUNAY010000033.1 GCA_030527385.1 Fusobacterium sp.
AAATAACGAGTTTGCATAACTTTTTTACCGTTTTCTTGATAAATAACATATTTACCATTTAATTTTCCATCTTGCCAATTTTCAATAGATTTAATATTGCCATTTTTAAAAAAAGTAATCCATTTACCAGTAGGCTTGCCATCTTTGTAGTAGATTCTATCTCTTTCATCTTTAACTTTTCCTGTAAATGGAACATTGCTATTTTTGAGATATATTAGTCCATCATATTCTTTAATATTTGAAATGTCAATCCACTCATCAGCTAAAATTTGTGAGCAAGAAAATATAAAGATTATAATAAAAAACTTAATTTTTTTCATACTATATCACCTAATTTATATTTTACAAATTTTTGAAAAAAAAGCAATATATTTGAAAATAATTTTTGTTAATAAAAATAAAAGTTACTCTAGCTATAAAAATATGTTATAATGATAAAAAGGAATTTATAAATTTGGAGGACAGGAATGGAAAACAGTTATGCTGTGCAGGCTATGATACTTCTAACATTGATAGTAGTATATAAGCTTTCGTTTTTAGGGTGAACAGATTTATAAAAAAAGAGAGTCCAAAGAAGTATGAACTCTCTTTTTTTATTTTACTCACCAAAATCAAAATCAGTTTGTCTAAGTGCTTCATAAAGAATGATAGCAGTAGAGTTTGAAAGATTTAGTGAACGCCCCATATTTATCATAGGAATAGTTATACATTTTTCTTTATTTGCATTCAATATAGATTCAGGGATTCCTCTTGATTCAGGACCAAACATTATAAAATCATCTTTTTTAAATTTTACATCACTATATTTTTGTTTTGTCTTAGTAGTTGCATAATAGATAGTCGCATTTGGGTTACCATTTATAAAATCTTCATATGATTCCCAAATTTTTAAATCAACAAGATGCCAATAGTCAAGTCCAGCTCTTCTTAATTGTTTTTCATCAAGAGAGAAACCAAGTGGTTTAATAAGATGAAGAGTTGTATTAGTTAAAACAGCACTTCTACCTATATTACCAGTGTTATAAGGAATCTCAGGGTTTAATAAAATTATGTTCATTTTGTTACCTCCAAAATTTTTATTTACCAATAGATTATACAACAAAATTTAAAAATATTGTATGAATTTTTATTTTTTCAGAAATTTAGTTAAATAAATTAAGTAGACAAAAGTGATGAAGTTAAAGTATAATTAAAATTAGATAATAGTACTAGAGAATATAGGGAGGGAAAAATGAACTTAAAAACTTTTTATTTAGGAGCAATGATGACAAATTGTTATCTTACTTGGAATGAAAATAAAGAAGCTTATCTTTTTGATTGTGGTGGAGAAAATTTAGATAGATTAACAACATTTATAAAAACTAATGGACTTACATTAAAGTATATAATATTAACACACGGACACGGAGATCATATAGGTGGGCTTAATAAAATAGTTGAATTATATCCTGAAGCAGAAGTTTATATAGGAAAGGAAGAAGCTGGTTTTTTAACTGAATCAGAACTAAATTTAATGGTATATATAACAGGGGCAAAATTTGTTTATAATGGAACTTATAATACTGTTAAAGAGGGAGACAAAATAGGAGAGTTTGAAGTTATAGACACTCCAGGGCATACAATAGGATCAAAAAGCTTTTACTGTCCAGAAGCTAAGATATTAATATCTGGTGATACTATGTTTAGAAGAAGTTATGGTAGATATGATTTACCAACAAGCAGTGGAGAAATGTTATTTAAAAGCCTTAGAAAACTTTGTGAACTACCTGAAGATGTAAGAGTTTATAGTGGACATAGTGATGAGACATATATAGGAGAAGAAAAACAATTTTTATCAATGCAAGGTCTAATCTAGTTAGGGAGGCAATAATGGTTTATGATGTTATAATAGTTGGAGGAGGACCAGCAGGGTTAACAGCTGGAATTTATACAAGTAGAGCTAAATTAAGTACTTTAATAATTGAAAAAAAAGATATAGGAAGTTTGGTTATGGCTCACAAGATAGATAACTACCCTGGATTTCCAGAGGGAATTTCAGGAAAAGATCTATACAATCTTATGAAAGAACAAGCAAAGAGATTTGGAGCTGAATTTGTAGATGCTACTGTTTTGGATTTTGATGTTTATTCAGAAGATAATAAGATAGTAAAGAGTGATAAAGGAAACTTTAGAGGAAAAACAGTTATTATTGCTACTGGTACGGGAAATAGTGATAATAAAAAAGTTAAAGGAGAAAAGGAATTTTTAGGAAATGGAGTTTCATATTGTGCAACTTGTGACGGAGCATTTACTAAATTTATGGAAGTAGCACTTTTTGGAAAGGGAGAAGAGGTAGCAGAAGAAGCACTTTTTCTTACAAAATTTGCTAAAAAGATAAGAATATTTGTAAATGATGAAAAGCTAGATTGCAATAAAGATGTTTTTGACGCACTTACAAATTCAGAAAAGGTTGAGATAATATATGGAGCTGAACTTCTTGAGATAAAGGGAAGTGAGTATGTAGAGAGTGTTGATGTGAAAGTAGCTGGAGAGCTAAAGAATTATTCTACGGCATTTGCATTTTTATATCTAGGAACTAAGAGTAAATCTGAAATGTATGGAGCAATTGCAGATTTAGATGAAAATGGATTTATAAAGGCAAAAGAAAATTTTAAAATGAACGTTGATGGTATGTATGTGGCTGGAGATGTAAGATCTGGAGCAATGAGACAGGTTACAGTGGCAGTGGCAGAAGGAACATTAGCAGGATTAGAAGTTATTAAAGAGATATTAAAGAAAAAGTAAAAATAAAATTTAAAAAAAGAGGAAAATTGAAAAAAAACTGGTAAATTATTATATAAAAGTAAAAGTTTTGCATAAAAATTGCTTTAATAAGGGGCTGATTCTATGAGAAAAATTTTTGTGTTAGATACTAATATACTTATTCACGATCCTTATTGTATTTATAATTTTGTAGGAAATGATGTTGTTTTGCCTATCTATGTAATTGAAGAGATTGACAAGTTAAAAAGAAATCAAAACACTGCAATACAAGCAAGGATGGCATCGAGAGTATTAGATGAAATTAGAAAAAAAGGAAGTCTTTTTAAAGGTGTTCAGCTAAAAAATGATATATTTTTTAGAGTGGAAATAAAAAATGATATGCAGCTTTTACCAGAAGTACTAAGAAGAGATGTGATGGATAATCATATTATATCTGTTACTTTAGGAATAAAAAAAGATCACCCAACAGAAAGAGTAATAATAGTTACTAAAGATATAAATATGAGAATAAAAGCTGACGCTTTAGGGCTTGAAGTTGAAGATTATTCTACTGATATGGTTGATTATATGGAACTTTATGATGGATTTTTTGAAATCGAAGTAGATAATAAAATTTATACACAATATGAAAAAAGTGGAAAAATAGATTTTAAAGATTTGGGTAGAGATGATATAGTTCCTACTCCTAATTGCTTCTTTAAGTTAATTTGCAATGGAAATACTCAAACTGGAAGATATGACAATGGAAAAATAAAAAAATTCTTATTGGGAGATAGCAGTGCTTGGGGACTTAGAGCAAGAAATGATGAGCAGAGATTTGCTATGGATTTATTGTTAGATGACAATATAAAAGTTGTAACTTTGGTTGGAGGGGCAGGAACAGGAAAGACTCTTTTGGCAATAGCAACAGGATTAGAGCAAGTAGTAGAAAGAAAAAAATATAAAAAACTTTTGATTGCAAGACCTATTATCCCTATGGGTAAAGATCTTGGATATTTACCAGGAAGTGAAAAAGAAAAATTAAAACCTTGGATGCAACCTATTTTTGATAATATTGATTTTTTAAGTGAAGCTAAAGATGACAAAACTGGAGAGAAAGTTGTAGAGGGCTTGGAAGCTATGGGAATCTTAAAAATAGAAGCTCTTACATATATTAGAGGAAGAAGTATTCCTAGAGGACTTATAATAATTGACGAAGCTCAAAACTTAACTCCGTTAGAGATAAAAACAATAGTTACAAGAGCTGGAGAAAATACAAAGATAGTATTTACAGGTGACCCTCAACAAATAGATAACCCATATTTGGACTCAAATACAAATGGTTTGACATATATGGCAGATAAATTAAAAAATGAAAATATAGTAGGACATATCACTTTAAAGAAAGGTGAAAGATCAAAATTAGCTGAAATAGCAGCAAAATTATTATAAAAATATCAGAGCTCTCTAACTGAGGGCTCTTTTATTAAAAATAAATAAAATCTTATAAAAAGATATCTTTAATATTTTGAATATCTGTGATATAATCTAATGTATTAATAAAGATGGTATCTAGTTTTAGGAGGATTTATGGAAACATTATTCACATTAATGCTTTTTTTATTTGCAATAGCTTTAATAATTCTTGTACTGATTCAGCCAGATAGGAGCCACGGAATGTCAGCAAGTATGGGAATGGGAGCATCAAATACTGTATTTGGAGTATCAAAAGACGGTGGGCCTTTAGCTAAAGCAACAGAAGTGGTTGCAGTACTGTTTATAGTCAGTGCACTTTTATTATACCTAGTAAAATAGAAGTTGTGAGGCGTATTGTTCTTCAATACGCTTTTTTTGTAAAAAATAATCTATGGTTGTGATATAATGAATTTATTTGAAAATAACTATGAAAAAGTAAAACCATTGGCTTTAAAGATGCGTCCTACAAATTTAGATGATTTTATAGGGCAGGAAAAAATTTTAGGTAAAGGTGGAATTTTAAGAAAATTAATAGAGAAACAAAATATTTCAAACTCTATATTTTTTGGCCCTCCTGGTTGTGGAAAAAGTTCTTTAGGAGAGATCATCTCAAAGACTTTAGACAGCAACTTTGAAACATTAAATGCTACGGTTGCAAGTTTGAACGATTTGAGAGACATAGTTGAAAAAGCTAAAAAAAACCTTGAATTTTATGGAAAAAAGACTATACTTTTTTTAGATGAAATTCATAGATTTAATAAGATGCAACAAGATGCACTTTTATCTTATTGTGAATCAGGAGTATTAACTCTGATAGGAGCTACCACAGAAAATCCCTATTATAGTTTAAATAATGCTTTACTTTCAAGGGTTATGATTTTTGAATTCAAATCTCTAAGTAGAGAAAATATAAAAGAGATACTTAAAAAAGGAATTAAATATTTAGACATAAGTGTTTCTGATGATATAATAGAGTGTATACTAAATATTTCACAAGGTGATAGTAGAATAGCACTAAATTATTTAGAACTATACAAAAATAGTTGTATTGATCTTGAAGATTCAGAGGTATTAGATCTATTTAGACAAAGACAAGCATCGTATCATAAGGCAGAGGATAAATATAATTTAATATCTGCAATGATAAAGAGTATGCGTGGGAGTGATCCAGATTCGGCTCTTTATTGGTTGGCTCGACTTTTACACGGTGGGGAAGATCCAAGATATATAGCAAGAAGAATTATGATTCACGCAAGTGAAGATATAGGTATGGCAAATCCTGAAGCTATGCTTATAGCTAATAGTGCTATGCAGGCAAGTGAAAGAATAGGAATGCCAGAGATTAGAATAATTTTGGCTCAAGCAGTGATATATATATCTATTTCAACAAAAAGTAATTCTTGTTATCTAGGAATAAATAAAGCTTTAGAAGATGTAGAAAATGGAGATTTTGAAAAAGTTCCATTGAATATATGTCACAATAACAAAGGATATAAATATCCACACGATTTTGCAGGAAACTTTATAAAACAAAGTTATAGTGTTAAAAAAAGAAAATATTATATTCCTGGGGAAAATAAAAATGAAAAATTAATAAAAGAAAAAATGGAAAAATTATGGGGAAAATAATTTATGAGGTGATAAAATAATGAAGCTAATAAAAGCAGTGAGAGGAACGAAGGATATTTTTGGAGAAGAGGCAGTAAAATATAATTATATCTCAAGAGTAGCCCAAGAAATATTTGAAAGCTATGGGTATTCATATATTAAAACTCCAATTTTTGAAGAAACAGATCTTTTTAAAAGAGGAATTGGAGAAGGAACAGATGTAGTTGAAAAAGAGATGTATACATTTAAAGATAGAGGAGATAGAAGCCTTACTCTAAGACCTGAAAATACTGCATCAGTAGTAAGATCATATTTAGAAAATGGAATTTATGGAAAAGAAGATGTGACTAGATATTACTATAATGGATCTATGTTTAGATATGAAAGACCGCAAGCTGGAAGACAAAGAGAGTTTAACCAAATAGGAGTTGAAGTATTAGGAGAAAACTCGCCAATATTAGATGCTGAAGTTATAGCTATGAGTTACACTTTACTTGAAAAATTAGGAATAAGCGATTTAGAAGTACATATAAACTCTGTTGGGACAAATGCTTCTCGTACTCAATATAGAGAAAAACTACTTTCTTTCTTAGAACCATTAAAAGATGAGCTTTGTGAAGATTGTAGAATGAGAATGGAGAAAAATCCACTAAGAGTTTTAGATTGTAAAGTTGATAAATGCAAAGAGTTAACTAAAAATGCTCCAAGCATAATAGATTCGCTTTCAGAAGATGAAAGAGCACACTATGAGAATGTAAAAAAATATCTTGATATTTTTGGAATAAAATATGTTGAAGATTCTAAATTAGTAAGAGGACTTGATTATTATTCAAGTACTGTTTATGAGATTATAACTAATAAATTAGGGGCTCAAGGAACAGTATTAGGGGGAGGAAGATATGATAATCTTCTAAAACAATTAGGAGATAAAGATATACCAGCAGTTGGATTTGCAGCTGGAGTAGAAAGAATGATGATGTTATTAGATAAATACCCTAGTAACAGTCCAGATGTATATGTTGCGTGGCTTGGAGATAATGCTAAAGATTATAGCTTAAAAATAACAAAAGATTTAAGAGATGCAGGAATAAAAACATATATAGATTTTAATGGAAAAGGTATGAAATCACATATGAAAAAAGCTGATAAGCTTGGAGTAAAATACTGTATAATTGCAGGAGAAGATGAGATAAATAAAGGTGTTGTTGTTTTAAAAGATTTTATCAATAGAACACAAGAAGAGATGCCTTTTGAAAATGCAATGGAAATAATAAAAAGATCTAAATAGATTTAAAAATTAAGGAGAGGATAGTATGATTTACAAAACTCATAACTTAGGTGAACTAAGGAAAGAAAATATAGGACAAGAAGTAATTCTTTCTGGTTGGGTTGATACAAAAAGAGACCTTGGGGGATTAACTTTCGTAGATATGAGAGATAGAGAGGGAAAAACTCAAGTAATTTTTGATATAGATGTGGCACCAAAAGAAGTAGTAGAACAAGCTCAAAAATTAAAAAATGAAGCTGTAATTAGAATAGTTGGAGAGGTAAGAGAAAGACTTAGTAAAAACCCAAATATGCCTACTGGGGATATTGAAGTTTTTGCAAAAGAACTTATAGTTTTAAACAGCTGTGATGTTTTACCATTCCAAATTTCAAGTGTAGATGACAATGTAAATGAAAATATCAGATTAAAATATAGATACCTTGATATTAGAAGACCAAGAATGTTACACAATTTAAAAATGAGACACAAAATGATAATGGCTATCAGAAACTATATGGATCAACACGGATTCTTAGATATAGATACTCCATTACTTACTAAATCAACTCCAGAAGGAGCAAGAGACTTTTTAGTTCCTTGTAGAATAAGCCCAGGTGAATTTTATGCTTTACCTCAATCACCACAATTGTTTAAACAACTTTTAATGATTGGTGGAATTGAAAGATATTTCCAATTAGCAAAATGTTTTAGAGATGAAGATTTAAGAGCAGATAGACAATTTGAATTTGTTCAATTGGATATAGAGATGTCTTTTGTAACTATGGACGATGTTATGAATACAATAGAGGGACTTGCTAAAAATGTATTTACTGCTATTACAGGAGAAACAGTAGACTATAAATTTGAAAGAATGCCTTATGCTGAAGCTATGGGAAGATTTGGTTCTGACAAACCAGATTTAAGATTTGGTGTAGAATTAAAAGATCTTACTGAAATAGTAAGAAATTGTGGATTTAAAGCTTTCCAAGAAACTGTTGCAAATGGTGGAATTGTTAAAGCTATTGTGGCTCCTCAAGGTGCAGAAAGATTCTCAAGAAAAGTTTTAGGAGAATATGAAGAACACGCAAAAAGATACTTTGGAGCAAAAGGAATGGCTCACATAAAAGTAACTGAAGATGGAATACACTCACCAATAGCTAAATTCTTAACTGAAGATGAATTAAAAGCAATAGTTGAAACTACTGGAGCAGTAGCTGGAGATATTATTTTAATCATAGCTGATAAACCAAAAGTAGTTTATGGAGCTTTAGGAGCTTTAAGAACAAGAATAGGAAAAGAATTTAATTTAATCAATCCAGATGAATTTAGATTCCTTTGGGTAGTAGATTTCCCAATGTTTACTTATGATGAAGAGGAACAAAGATATAAAGCTGAACATCACCCATTCACATCAATTAAAGATGAGGACTTAGAAGCATTCTTAAATGGAGAAACTGAAAATATTAGAACAAATACTTATGATATGGTTCTAAACGGATTTGAGATTGGAGGAGGTTCAATTAGAATATTTAACCCAGAAATTCAATCTAAGGTATTTGATAGATTAGGACTTACTCCAGAAGAAGCTAAGACTAAGTTTGGATTCTTCTTAGATGCCTTTAAATATGGTGCACCACCTCACGGAGGGCTAGCATTTGGACTAGATAGATGGTTAATGGTAATGTTAAAAGAAAATTCTATAAGAGACGTTATTCCATTCCCTAAAACAAATAAAGGACAATGTCTAATGACTGAAGCTCCAGGTGTAGTAGATGAAGATCAATTAGAAGAGTTACATCTAAAATCTACTTATGAAGAGGAAGAAAAATAATAAGTAAAAATTAAGTAAAAATAAAAAATATAAGTTATTGAAAAAAAATAAAAAAAGTGATATAATTCTCATATAAGAATAAGAGCTTCTGACCTATTTGCTAGTTTCACGAGGTTTTGGGCCTAATGTCGTCATGGGGTTGGCGCTGTGTATAATAGCTCAGCAAAGTCACGATTGGCTTAAAGCTTAAGTTATTTACGGACTCTGTATATTATAGATAACTGACTACCACTTTTGGTTTTGGCGACTAAAACTACACTGGAGGCGGTAGGTTGGATTTATTCTTTATGGGACTTAATGTCCCTTTTTTATTTTAAAAAAATAAAAAGAAGAGGTGGAAGAGTGCAGGTTATAGATAGAGAGATAGCAAAAATATTTGAAGCTACGGTAAAAAAAGTTTATGGAGATATAGAAACAAAAAAAATTGAAGTTTCTGTGGCAACAAATGAAAAATTTGGAGATTTCCAGACAAACTTTGCTATGATGAATTCTAAAATAATTGGAAAAAACCCGAGAGCAATAGCACAAGAAATAGTAGACAATCTTGAAACTAATAATGTAATAGAAAAACTTGAGATAGCAGGACCAGGATTTATTAATATTTTCTTAAAAAGTGAATATCTTGGAGAGCTATTAAAAAAATCAAGAAATGAAAAATATGATTTTTCTTTCTTAAATAGAGATGGAGATGTAATAATAGATTTCTCTTCTCCTAATATTGCTAAAAGAATGCATATTGGACATTTGAGATCAACAATAATAGGAGATTCAGTAGCAAGAATTTATAGATATTTAGGTTACCATTTAATAGCTGATAACCATATAGGAGATTGGGGAACACAATTTGGTAAACTTATAATTGGTTATAGAAGATGGCTAAATAAAGAAGCATATAAAGAAAATGCTATCGAAGAGTTAGAAAGAGTATATGTTGAATTTACAAAACAATCTGAAAATCACCCAGAACTTGAAGAGGAAGCAAGACTTGAACTTAAAAAACTTCAAGATGGAGATGAAGAAAACTATGCTCTTTGGAAAGAGTTTATAAAAGTGTCATTAGATGAGTATGAAAAATTATATTCAAGACTAGATGTACATTTTGACACATATTATGGGGAATCTTTCTATCACCCAATGATGCAAGGAGTTGTTGATGAACTTGTAGAAAAAGGACTTGCTGTTGAAGATGATGGAGCTAAGGTTGTATTCTTCCCAGAAGAAGAAAATCTTTTCCCTTGTATAGTGCAAAAGAAAGATGGAGCTTTCCTATATTCAACTTCAGATATAGCTACTGTTAAATTTAGAAAAGAAAATTATAATGTAAATAAATTAATCTATCTTACAGATGAAAGACAACAAGATCACTTTAAACAATTCTTTAGAATTACAGAGATGCTTGGTTGGGACGTTGAAAAATACCATATTTGGTTTGGTATTATGAGATTTGCTGATGGAGTGTTCTCAACAAGAAAAGGAAATGTAATTAGATTAGAGCAACTTTTAGACGAAGGAAAGAAAAGAGCATATGAAATAGTTAATGAAAAAAATCCAGATCTATCAGCTGAAGAAAAAGATCAAATAGCTGAAGTAGTTGGAGTAGGTGCTATAAAATATGCGGATCTTTCTCAAAATAGACAAAGTCCAATTATATTTGAATGGGATAAAATATTGAGCTTTGAAGGAAATACAGCTCCATATTTACAATATTCATATGCTAGAATTCAATCTATTTTAAGAAAAGCTGCTGCTGAAGGTAAAGAGATAGATTATTCTAAAGAGATAAAAATAGAAAATAAACAAGAAAGAGCATTAGCAGATCATATAGCAACATTCCCAATGGTTGTTTTAAAAGCTGCTGATTCATTTAAACCAAATATAATAGCTGACTATCTATTTGAACTTTCTAAGAAATTTAATAGTTTCTATAATAGTTGTCCAATTTTGAATCAAGAAGATGATGTTTTATATTCAAGAGGACTTATTGCTAAAGTAGCTGGAGAAACTATAAAAGAGGGATTATCTCTATTAGGAATTAAAACATTAGATAGAATGTAATAATAAAAATAAATTATTCTGCACCCGAAACTTAGATATATAAGAGAGGGTGCAGTTTTTTATGGCTCTTTGTCAAATAGTGTTGGTAAAAAAAAATAAATAAATTTTCAAGTAACTC
>JAUNAY010000034.1 GCA_030527385.1 Fusobacterium sp.
TCCTATTCCTGCTAGAGGATATTTTATTGGAAATAAGATCAATTATATTGTTCCAGAAGCAAAAATTGTAATTATTAATAATAATTTAAAAGTTATATTAAATCAAGATGCTATCCCAAAAATAAAATTAAACTGTTTTCAAAGCAATAATTTAAACTATCAAAATGCACTAAATTTAATAAAGGCTATTGAAAAAAGATATATTACTTTAGAAAAAATTTTAAATCTCTTAATTATAAAGCAAAAAGATTTTTTCTTTTTAGGAAAAGATTATTTAAAAACTTTAACTTTAAAAGATATTGCTAGCGAACTTAATTTACATATTTCAACAATCTCAAGAGCTATTAAAGAAAAATATATAGAAACACCAATGGGAATAATAGAGATAAAAAATCTTTTTATAGTTGATTCCAAAACTATCACTATAAAAAATTTAATTGAAGAGTTTATCAAAAATGAAAATAAAAGTTCTCCTCTATCCGATGAAAATATATCAAACTTGCTTCAGAATAAAGGATTTAAAGTAGCTAGAAGAACAGTTGCTAAATATCGCAATGAACTTGGAATCTTATCTACTAGAACTAGAAAAAAATAAAGGCTATTAAGCCTTTATTTTTTACGATGCTTCTTCACAAATTTCTCCATCTACAAAAAACGCATTTCCCAATAATTTTCCATTTTCATAGAAAATACTCCAATTTCCTGTTAATTTTCCATCTTTAAAATTTCCAATAGCATTTATAATTCCATTTGGATAATATTTAATATATTTACCATTTCTTATATGATTTTTATACTCCTCTTTTATTTCCAACTCTCCATTTTCATAATAATATTCAGCTACACCATTTAATAAAGTATTTACATAGTTTTTTATAGATTCAACTTTTCCATCTTCATAATATGTTATATATTTCCCGTGAAGAAGATTATTTTTAAATGGTATACTTTCTTTTACATTACCATTTTTATAGTATATAATCTTCTTTCCATTCAATTTTCCCTTTTTAAAAAAAGCTCTCATTTTTATGCTTCCATCTTCATAATATTTTACCCATTCACCATTAATTTTATCATCTTTAAAAGCCATATATTCTTCTAATTGCCCATTTGAATAAAATAATAGAAAATCTCCATTTAATTGTCCTTTTACAAATTCGCTACTCTCTCTTATTTGTCCATTGGGATAGTATTTTACTGCTTTTCCCTCTTTTATTCCATTTTTATATTCCTCTTCTTCTTTTAACTCTTCATCTGCATACTTACAGATAAATTTTCCAGTATATGGTTCATTTTCTCCTGTTTTATAAGCTATTCCTCCATATACAACTCTATTAAAAAATGCCTCTTCTCTCATAACTATCCCCCTTTTCTATAAAAATAAAAAATCCTCAAAACTTACGACTAGTAAATTTTGAGGATAATCTGCAAAGACTTATCTCTAAAATTCACACTCGTCCTCGCAAGTTGATCTTTATAATCATTGGCAGGTCTCCTGACTTAGAATCACTTTACTTACACACCTTCCCAAATCTCTTCAGTGGCTCCGTGCTTTCATCATCTTTACAGTGGCGGGACCGTGTTAGATTTTCACTAACTTCCCTTTTAATTTAGTACTAAAAATACTAAAACCAAATGATTTTTTTATTTTTTATATTGATATTATATATCTATATTATATACTTGTCAATTCCTCTTTTTAAGAAAAGAGCAAAATTATAGTATAATTTTTTTGATTTTTACAACTTTGAATCTAACTTTCTTTTTAAATTAAATATGCTTTCTTTTTTTAAAGGGTGAATTATATTTGGAGCAATTTCACAAAGAGGATCTAAAACAAAACTTCTTTCACACATCCACGGATGTGGAATTGCTAAGTTATCATCTTCAATTATTTCCTTATCATAAAGAATAATATCTATATCTATTATCCTAGGTCCCCATTTTTTTATTCTAACTCTTCCCATTTGTTCCTCTATCCCCAACAACTCTTTTAATAGTTCTTGAGGTGTCAACAAAGTTTTTACCTCTAAACAAGCATTTAAAAAATCATCTTGCTCTACAAAACCAAAAGGCTCTGTTTCTAATATAGTACTTACTTTTGTTACTTCTGTATCTACAATTTTTCCAATATTCTCTATTGCTTTTAAAAGATTTTCTTTTTTATTACCAATATTTGAACCTATTGATAGATATGCTTTGTGTCTTTTTCTTATTATTTCCACAGCCACATTTTCAAAATGCATCTGTAAAGGTGCCCACGGTTTTTTTACAACTACTTTCACTTCTGAAATCAGAGAATATTTTCTTAAAATCATCTGTGCTATATCCTCTGCACAAGTTTCAATAAGATCTACACTTTTTTCAAGAAAAATCTTTCCTATATCCTCTGCTACCAATCCATAGTGAGTTGATTTTGTTAAATCTCCTGTTTTTCCTGCTTCTCTTGTATCACAACTCATCTCAACTGAAACTTGAAATTTTTGTCCAAGTTTTTTCTCTTCTGGAAATACTCCGTGGTAAGCTATAAACTCAAGATTATTTATATAAATTTTATCCATTTTTTTCCTTTCTATCCACTTTTATAAAATTTATTTCATAAAAGAAAGAATTTCTAATTTTTTAGTGTAATCTGTCTCAAAAATTCCTCTTGATGCAGTAGTCACAATTTCACTATTTTGTCTTTTTTCACCTCTCATTGTCATACACATATGTTTAGCTTTTACAACTATAAACACCCCTTTACACCTCAATGCTTCATATATAGCATCTGCTATTTGAGCTGTCATTCTCTCCTGTATTTGAGGTCTTTTTGCCAAAATATCTATAACTTTTATTATATCTCCAAAACCAACTATTTTTCCATTTGGAATATACGCCACATCTATTTGTCCATAAAATGGTAAAAAATGATGCTCACACATAGAATAAAAATCTATATTTTTCTCAACTATAAGATCATCTTTCTCAACAGTAAAAGTTCTTTGTAACACCTCTTTAGGATCTCTTGATAAACCTGAAAAAAGTTCAGTATAACTTTGAGCTACCCTTTTTGGAGTGTCCACTAATCCCTCTCTACTTGTATCCTCTCCTAAAGCTTCCAATATATCTTTAAAAGATTTTTCTATTTTTTCTGTATCTATATTATTCATTTCTCTCCTTAGAATTTATAAATCTAATTTTAAATCTCCATCTTTTATCCAGTTTTTCTTTCTCATAATTTTCGCTATTATTAAAGTTAAAATTGCTGGTAAAATAAAATGAAGTAATAAAATTCCTAAATATAAATTCACTCCTCCTCTACCTAATTCTTCCATAGTAGATAAAGTTCCAAATTGTCCTACAAGCCCACTTGTCCCCATTCCTGCTGCTATTGGAATATTTTGATATTTTAAAACCATTGTTGAGATTGGTCCTAAAATTGCTGATGCTAATGTAGGTGGAATCCATATCTTCCAGTTTTTTACAATATTTCCTATCTGTAACATAGAAGTTCCTAGTCCTTGAGCTACAAGTCCTCCCCAACCATTTTCTTTAAAACTCATAACTGCAAATCCAACCATTTGAGCTGAACAACCAACTGTTGAAGCTCCTGCTGCAAGTCCACTTAAACCTATCATCATACATAGAGCTGCACTACTTATTGGCAGTGTTAAAGCTATTCCTACAACTACTGATACTATCACTCCCATAGCAAAAGGTTGTAACTCTGTAGCATACATTACAAAAGCTCCTACTGCTTCCATAAATTTTGCAACTGCTGGTCCTATATAATATACTGCTAAAGATCCTGTTAAAATTGTCACTGCTGGAGTTATTATAATATCTACTTTTGTTTCTTTTGATACCATTTTACCAAATTCTGCTCCTACAACAGCTCCTATAAATGAACCTACTGGTCCACCATAAATTCCTCCTGCTGCTCCTGTTATTGTAGAAGAAAAAAGCACTAGATGTGGAGCTTGTAACCCATATGCAACAGCCACACCTATCGCTGGTCCTGTCATATCTCTAGCAATTTTCCAAATTACATCTGTCAAAAAGCTTATTCCCAATTTTCCACCTATTGTATTAAGAATAGTCCCTATTAACAAAGTTGAAAAAAGTCCCAACGCCATATAACTAAAAGCATCTATACAATATCTTTTTACAGATATTTCAATATTTTTTCTTTTAAAAAATTCTCTCATCTTCTATTAGTCCCCTATATTTAGTTAAATTGTTATAAAGAAAGCCTGATTTCTCAGGCTCTCTTTTTATAAAATATTCTCTTTTTTTATCTTTCTTCAATTTGATTAAGATCAGCCATTTTTATAAATAGATCAGCTAAGAATTTTAATTGAGAAAGTCTATTTTCTTTTATAGCTTCATCTTTATCCATAACCATTACTTCATTAAAATATCTATTGATTATATCTTTTCCTAATACTATATCATTTAAGTATCTTCTATAATCTTTGTTATTAAGTGCATCTATTACTTTTGCATTCAATTCTAATGAGAAGTTATATAATTCCTCCTCTACTGCAACTTTAAATAGATCTGGATTTATTATTCCTTTTTCGTGATCTTTAGAGATATTTCCAACTCTTTTTAAGATTGGTAGTAAAGTTTCAAATGCTTCATCTTTTACAAATTCTTCTAATGTTTTTACTTTTTCAAGTGCATCTATTACATTGTCACTATTTGAATCTAGTACTGATGCAACAATGTCTTTACTATATTTCATATCAGTGAAGATATTATTTTCTCTTTGTTTAAAGAAATCTAAAACTTCTGCAAGAACAGTTGCTCTATCTCTTTTTAATACTCCACATTCTTCTAATGTATCTAATGATTTTTCAACAAGAGCTTTTAATGAAAGATCTAATCTTGAATTAATTATTACATTTACTATTCCTAAAGCAGCTCTTCTTAATGCAAATGGGTCTTTAGATCCACTTGGAATTACTCCAACACCAAAACAACCTACTAAAGTATCTAATCTATCAGAAAGCCCAGCTATAATTCCTTCTATCTCTGTTGGCATTTGATCGCCTTGGAATCTTGGGTAGTAATGTTCTTTAATTCCTAAAGAAACTCTTTCTCCCTCTCCATTTTTAAGAGCATAGTCAGCTCCCATAAATCCTTGTAATTTAGTAAATTCCTTTTCTCCTATCATATTTGATACAAGGTCAGCTTTTGCTAAATATACAGTTCTTAAAATGCTTTCTTTTCTATCGTTGCAACCTAAAGTATCTATTAAATACTCAGCTACTTTTGTACTTCTTTCTATTTTTGAATAGATAGTTCCTAAATCTTTTTGGAATACTACTGTTTTTAATTTTTCAACATTATCAGCTAACGGAGCTCTTAAATCTTCTTGATAGAAGAATCTTGCATCTGCTAATCTAGCTGACAACACTTTTTCATTTCCTTTTCTTACTTGTTCAGAGCTTTCAACACCATTTCTTACAACTACAAACTTAGGAAGTAGTTTTCCGTTTGAATCAAGAATTGGGAAGTATCTTTGATGAACTTCCATAGAAATTATAAGAACCTCTTGTGGAACTTCTAGGAAATCAGAGTTAAAGCTTCCAACTATTGGACACGGATATTCTACAAGGTTTGTTACCTCATCTAATAATTCAGGTTCAATAAGTACTTTTTCTCCAGAGCTTGTACAATTTTCATTAATTAGATTAACTATCATATTTTTTCTTTCTTCTATATCTATGATAACATTGTTTTCTCTAATTTTTGTGAAATATTCATCTATATTATTTATTTCAAACTCTTTACCAAAGAATCTGTGTCCTCTTGATTTATTTCCACTTGCAATTCCCTCAATTTCAAATTTTACAACTTGATCATCACACATTGCTAAAAACCATTGAACAGGTCTTGCAAATCTTAATTTTTTATCTGACCATACCATTGATTTTTGGAAACTTAATTCTAATACAAGATTTTTTAAAATCTCTGGTAAAAGTTCTTTTACCTCTTTTCCTTGCATATATTTTCTAGCTGCTATATACTCTCCCTTTGGAGTACTAACTATTTCAAGATCTGCTGGGTCTATTCCTTGAGACTTTGCAAATCCTAATCCAGCTCTTGATATTTCTCCATTAATATCATATGCTACACTTTTAGCAGGTCCCATATTTAGAAGATTTAAGTCCTCTTGTTTTTCTGCTAATTCGTGTACATCAAGAACTAATCTTCTTGGTGTTCCATATGTTTTTATCTCTTTAAAATTTATTCTTCCATCTTTTAATTTATTTTCTAAATTTGTTTTTAAATCTTTTAGAGCCTGTTTCAAAAATCTTGCAGGTAACTCTTCCATTCCGATTTCAAATAATAATCTCACTTTATTTCCTCCTCTTGTACATTAATCCTCTTTAAAATATATCTACTCTATTATTTTTTTAAAAGAGGGTATCCTAGATCCTTTCTATTTTGCACATAAACTTCTGCACATCTTCTTGCTAGATTTCTAACTCTTAATATATAAGCCATTCTTTCTGTTGTAGATATAGCTCCTCTTGAATCTAAAACATTAAATGTATGTGAGCATTTTAATACATAGTCATATGCTGGAAGAACTAATCCTGCATCAAGAATTCTTCCTGCTTCTTTTTCATATTCATCAAACCATTTAAAATGGCTTTCTAAATCTGCTAATTCAAAAGAGTATTTAGAGTTTTCATATTCAAATTGGAATCTCATATCTCCATATTTTACTCCTGGAGCCCACTCTAAATCATATACATTTTCTTTATTTTGAATATATAATGCAATTCTTTCTAGTCCATATGTAATTTCTACTGGAATAGGATCAAGTTCTAATCCTCCAACTTGTTGGAAATAAGTAAATTGTGTTACTTCCATTCCGTCAAGCCATACTTCCCAACCTAGTCCCCAAGCTCCTAATGTTGGTGATTCCCAGTCATCTTCAACAAAACGAATATCGTGTTTTTCTGGTTCGATTCCTAATACTCTTAAGCTTTCTAAATAAAGCTCTTGAATATTTAATGGAGATGGTTTCATAATAACTTGGAATTGATGATGTTGATATACTCTATTTGGGTTTTCTCCATATCTTCCATCTTTAGGTCTTCTTGATGGTTCTACATAAGCAACATTCCACGGTTCTGGTCCTAAAGACATCAGAAAAGTATTTGGGTTAAATGTTCCTGCTCCTTTCTCAATATCGTAAGGATTTCCTAATACACACCCTTTAGAACTCCAGTACTTTTGAAGAGCAAAAATTATCTCTTGAAATGTCATTTTTCTTCCTCCTATATTTTTTTCTTTTTATTATCAAAGAAATATTCTAATAATATTAATAATACACCTATATTAATCCATACATCTGCCAAATTGAATACAAATGCCCAGATTCCTCTGAAATCAATCATATCAACGACAAATCCTCTTGCCACTCTATCTATCATATTTCCAATAGCTCCAGCAAGTATGAAATTAAAGCCTATTTTTTCAAAAATAGGCATTTTATTTCTATCTTTGTATAAATAATAAATAATGGCAATTATAGCTATTACTGTGGCCACACTTATAATATCCAATTTTCCTTGAAACATACCAAAAGCTATACCTCTATTTTTTACATATGTAATATGAAAAAAATTAGTTATTACTGCAAGTGTATCTCCCTCAAAAAAATTTTTATCTATAACATATTTTGATACTTGATCTAATGCTATTAATATAGCCACTAAAATTATATATACCATCTTTTCTCCTAGCTTTTATTTTTTTAATACACTTGCACATCTTGGGCAAAGAGTTGGGTGATCGCTATCTTTTCCAATCTCTGTTGAATATTTCCAACATCTTTCACATTTTTCTCCCTCTGCGTGAAGAACTTTTACATAAAGATCTGTTGCCTCTTCTCCCTTTGTGAAAGTTTCATCAATATTTTCTACCACTTCAACTTCTGAAACTATTAGAGCAAGTTCAAGTTTTTCTCTATTTTCTACTAAGAATTTTTGAATATCTGCATCTTCAGAATGTAACATTACTTTTGCATCTAATGAGTTTCCTATTATTCTATCTTTTCCTTGTCTTGCTTTTTCAAGAGATTTATTAGCTTCTTTTCTAACCTTAATAATCTCTATCCATTTATTTTCTATTTCAGGATTTAGATACTCATCGTTTTCTGTATACCAATCTGTTAAAAGAACTGATTCTTTATCTTTTAATAGATCTGGTAAAGTTTCCCAAATCTCTTCAGCTGTAAATGATAAGATTGGAGCTATCATCTTAGTTAAAGTAACTAAAATTTCTGTCATAACAGTTTGAGCTGATCTTCTTTCTACTGAATCAGTTCCTTCAGTATAAAGTCTATCTTTTATAATATCAAGATAGAATGCTGACATATCTACACCAGCAAAATAGTGTATATCTTGGAATAGATTATAAAACTCATACTTATCATAGTTTTCTGTTACTTTTCTTTTTAAAACTTCTAATTTATGTAATGCCCATTTATCTATTTCCATAAGTTGTTCATAAGGCACTTTATCAGTATTAGGATTAAAATCATTACTATTTCCTAAAATATATCTTGCTGTATTTCTTACTCTTCTGTAAGCTTCTGCCATTTGTTTCAAAATATTATCTGAAATTTTAACATCATCTCTATAATCAACAGAAGCACACCATAATCTTAAAATATCAGCTCCATAAATTTTTATAACATCTGCTGGTACTACTGTATTTCCAACAGATTTTGACATTTTCTTTCCTTCTCCATCATTTACAAATCCGTGAGTAAGAATCTTTTTGAATGGTGCATCGTGTGTAGATCCTATTGAAGTAAGTAAAGATGTTTGGAACCAACCTCTATGTTGATCTGATCCTTCAAGATATAAATCTGCTGGTCTATGTAATAAATCTCCTCTTGTTTCTAAAACAGCTCTATGTGAAACTCCAGAATCAAACCAAACGTCCATTATATTTGTTTCTTTTCTAAGCTCTACACCTTTTAAATTATATTTTTCAAGAAGTTCTTCTCCTATTAACTCTTCAGCACTATATTTTACCCAAGCAATAGTTCCTTCAGATTTTACAATCTCTATTATTCTATTTAAAATCTCTCTATTAAATATCTCTTTTCCAGTAGCAACATTATAGAATACTGGGATAGGTACTCCCCATACTCTTTGTCTTGAGATACACCAGTCAGGTCTTGTTTCTAGCATTGATCCAATTCTATTTCTTCCCCAAGCTGGTATAAACTCTACATCATCTAAAGCTTTTAAAGCTCTTTGTCTAATATCTGATCCTTCTACATTTACAAACCATTGTTCTGTGGCTCTAAATATTACTGGAGTCTTAGATCTCCAATCGTGAGGATATGAGTGTTCTATCATTTTTAATTTTAATAGATGTCCTGTTCCCTCTAAATATGAACAGATCTCTTTATTTGCTTTTGTATAAAATAATCCTGCAAATTGTCCAGCATCTTCTGTTAGTACTCCTTTATGATTGATTGGAGATATTACAGGAAGTCCATATCTTGTTCCAACAACATAGTCATCTTGTCCGTGTCCAGGAGCTGTATGTACACAACCTGTTCCTGCATCAGCAGTAACGTGAGTTCCTAATATAATAACTCCTGTTCTATCTAAGAATGGGTGTTGATATGTAGTTCTTTCTATTTCTCTACCTACAAACTCTTTTATAAGTTCATAATTTTCAATTTCCATTGAAGCAAAAGCATCTTCTGCAAGATCTTTTCCTAATATTAAGTTTCCTTTTTCTGTTTTGTATACTCCATATTCAAAATCTGGATTTAAAGAGATTGCTACGTTTGCTGGAAGAGTCCAAGGAGTTGTTGTCCAAATTACAACCCAAGTTTCTTCAGTCATTCCAATCTTATCTAATAAATCTTGATTAGCTTTCATCTTTACATATATTGATGGTGAAGATACATTTTTATACTCTATCTCTGCTTCAGCTAGAGCTGTTTCTGTAACTGGTGACCAATAGATAGGTTTTAATCCTTTAAAAATATATCCATTTTCATAAAGTTCACCAAATACTTCTAATTGCTTAGCTTCATATTCTGGTTTTAATGTTAGGTATGGGTTTTCCCAATCTCCTAATACTCCTAATCTTACAAATCCTTCTCTTTGGATTCCTACCCATTTTTTAGCATATTCTGCACAAAGTTGTCTAATTTCTACTGCTGACATCTCTTTAGCTTTAGATCCTAATTTTTCTGTTACTTTTAATTCAATAGGTAATCCGTGTGTATCCCAACCTGGAACATATGGGGCATTATATCCTCTTAATCTCTTATATTTTAAGATAATATCTTTTAATATTTTATTAAGTGCGTGTCCTATATGAATCTCTCCATTTGCATATGGTGGTCCATCGTGTAATATGAAAGAAGGTTTATTTTTATCTATCCCCTTAAAATAAATCTCCTGATCTTGCCACATCTTTATAAATTTTGGCTCTTTATTTGGAAGATTAGCTTTCATTTGAAAACTAGTCTTCGGAAGGTTTAGAGTGGCTCCATAATCTTTATCACTCATTATAAAATTTCCTCCTTATATATATTTAATGTTATTTTTATATCTGTTCCCTCATTTAACTTAGAATAAAACTTGATAACTCCGTGATGATCTTTAATAACTCTATCAACAATAGCAAGTCCAAGTCCTGGAGTTCCTTCTGTATAACTTACAAATGGATCTGAAATATTTTGCATCTGTTCATCTGACATTCCTTTTCCATTGTCGATTATATTTATTCTTATTTTATCTATATTTTTATCTTTAGAAACAACTATATTAATTTTTTTATCTTTATTTTTTTGATCTCTTAATGCCATTTTAGCATTTTTTATCAATTCATAGAATACTCAAAAGTTGATGAAAATGAAATGAAACCAGTAGAGTTTGATCAAATAATCTATGATGTTGTAGATGAAGTGCAATCAGATTTGGAAAAAGATGGAATAATAATCTCTGTATTTATGAATTGTAGTGAGAAGATATATGGAGATAGAAAAAAAT
>JAUNAY010000035.1:0-250 GCA_030527385.1 Fusobacterium sp.
TCTTAAATTTTTACAAAAGATAATTTTTTTTATTTTTACCTCTTGACTTATTGGGTTTTATTAGTTATATAAAGTAGTGCAGCGAGTGGTATACATAAGTTTTACAAAAGATACTTTCCAAAAATAAGGGGGCAGAATTATGAGAAACTTTGAAACAAGCAACATAAGAAACATATCTCTTTTAGGACATAGAGGAAGTGGAAAGACTACTCTTGTAGAATCTATACTATATATATCTAAAACTTTAGAT
>JAUNAY010000035.1:260-10945 GCA_030527385.1 Fusobacterium sp.
AAAAAGGAACTGTGGAAGATGGAACAACTGTATCTGATTTTGATAAGGAAGAAACTCGTAGATTATTTTCAATAAATACATCAATAATTCCTGTTGAATATGGAGATTGTAAATATAATTTTTTAGATACACCTGGTTATTTTGATTTTTCTGGTGAAGTTCATTCGGCATTGAGAGTTTCGGGAAGTGCAGTTATAGTTATGGACGCTACATCAGGGGTAGAAGTTGGAACAGAAAAAGCTTGGAGATTATTAGAAGAAAGAAAACTTCCAAGAATTATATATATAAATAAGATGGATAAGGGATATATCAACTATGAGAAGCTTTTGCTTGAATTAAAAGAAAAATTTGGTAAAAAAATAGCACCATTCTGCGTACCAATTGGAGATAAAGAAGAATTTAAAGGATTTGTAAATGTTGTAGAGATGAAAGGTAGAATTTTTAATGGAGTACAATGTGAAGATGGGGCTATTCCTGAAAATATGGACGTTTCTGAAGTTAGAAATCTACTTCTTGAAGCAGTAGCTGAAACTGATGAAACTTTGATGGAAAAATATTTTAATGGAGAAGATTTTACTCTTGAAGAAATAAAAACTGGACTTCACAATGGTGTTATCTCTGGAGATGTAGTTCCTGTAATAGTTGGATCTGCTATTCAAGGTATTGGAATACATACTCTTTTTAAAATGATACACGATTATATGCCTACTCCAACAGAGATGTTTAATGGTGAAAGAGTAGGAATAAATCCTATTACTGAAGAAACTGAAGTTAGAAAAATATCTGTTGATGAACCATTTTCAGCAATAGTTTTTAAAACTCTTGTGGATCCATTTATTGGTAAAATATCTTTATTTAAGGTAAATTCAGGAAAATTAAAAAAGGATACTGAAGTTTTAAATCCTAATAAAAATAAAAAAGAAAGAATTGCTCAAATTATATATTTGAGAGGAAATAAACAAGAAGAGGCTCAAGAACTTATAGCTGGTGATATAGGAGCTACTACTAAACTTCAATTTACACAAACTGGAGACACTCTTTGTGATAAAGAAAACCCTATAATGTATAGAAGTATTGAGTTGCCAGAACCTTGCTTATATTCAAGTGTAGAACCTGCACAAAAAGCTGATGATGAAAAATTAAGTACTTGTCTACAAAGAATGATGGAAGAGGATCCAACTTTTGTTATAACTAGAAACTATGAAACAAAACAACTTTTAATTGGTGGACAAGGGGAAAAACATCTATATGTAATCTTGTGTAAAATTAAAAATAAATTTGGAGTTCACGCTGTACTTACTGATCCAGTTGTTTCATATCGTGAAACTATTAAAGGAACTGTTTCTGTTCAAGGAAAACATAAAAAGCAATCTGGAGGAGCAGGACAATATGGAGATGTTCAAATTAAATTTGAACCTTGTGAAGAAGAATTTAAGTTTGTTGATGAAGTTAAAGGAGGGGTAGTTCCTAGAACATATATGCCAGCAGTTGAAAAAGGTTTATTAGAAGCTAAGGAAAAAGGAATTTTAGCTGGTTACCCTGTTATCAATTTCAAAGCTACTATATTTGATGGATCTTATCACCCAGTAGACTCTAATGAAATATCATTTAAACAAGCTGCTATTCTTGCATTTAAAAAAGGTATGGAACAAGCTAGACCTGTTCTTCTTGAACCTATTATGAAACTTGAAGTTGTTGTCCCAGAAACTTATATGGGAGATGTAATGGGGGATATGAATAAACGTAGAGGTAGAATTCTTGGAATGGAACCTAATCAATATGGTGAACAAGTATTAAGTGTTGAAGTGCCTCAAGCAGAAATCTTAAAATATGCTCTTGATTTAAGAGCTATGACTCAAGGAAGAGGACAATTTAAGTTTGAATTTGTAAGATATGAAGAAGTGCCAGAAGTTATAGCTAAAAAAATAATAGAAAGTAGAAAATAGTAATTATTAAAAAGTAACATAAATTTATACTGCACCCAAAATCTTAGATAACTAAGATAAGGGTGCAGTTTTTTCTATTATAAATAAATTTTTCTTCAATAACTTTAAATATTCAATAATTTGTGATATATTGAAATATAGACATTCAAATTATAAATCTTAAAAAATACAGCAAAAAAGGAGCAGATCTATGAAAAATTTTATTAAAAAATTAAAAAATAAAATTTTGGCTGGTGGAAAGATAGAGTTTCAAGAAGCTAAAGAATTAATAGAAATAAAACTAGATGATGCAGGAAGTTTAAATGAACTTTTTTTCTCTGCTGATGAGATACGTGAAAAGTTTTGTGGAAATAGTTTTGATTTGTGTACAATTATCAATGCTAAATCTGGAAAATGTAGTGAAGATTGCAAATATTGTGCTCAATCTAGCCATTTTAAGACAAATGCAAGTGTATATCCTCTAGTGAATAGTGAAATAGCTCTTGAAGAAGCTAAAAAAGTAGAAAGAGAGGGTGCAAATAGATTTTCTCTTGTGACTAGTGGAAAAGGGATATTAAGTGATAGCAAAGAGATGGAAAAGCTTGAGAATATTTATAAAATTTTAAAAGAAAGAACAACTCTTTCTCTTTGTGCTTCTCACGGAATTTGTGATAAAGAAGTTTTAGTTAAATTAAAGGAAGCAGGGGTGACAACTTATCATCATAACCTTGAAGCTTGCAAAGATTTTTATCCTAATATTTGTTCAACACACACATATGAGGATAGAGTTAAAACTGTTTTGAATGCAAAAGAAGTTGGACTAAGAGTATGTAGTGGTGGAATATTAGGGCTTGGAGAAACTCCAATAGATAGAATAAAACTTGCATTTGAATTGAGAGAGTTAGATGTTGATTCGGTGCCAATTAATATTTTAACACCAATAGCTGGAACACCTCTTGAAAATGCAAAAGAGATAGAACCTCTTGAGCTTATTAAAACTATGTCAGTATTTAGATTTATATTGCCTAATAAAGCTTTAAGATATGCTGGTGGTAGAATAAAACTTGGAAAATATCAAAGTTTGGGAATAAGAGCTGGAATAAATTCAGCTTTAACTGGGAATTTTTTAACTACTACTGGAAACACTATTGAAAGTGATAAAAAAATGATAGAAGGAGTGGGGTATGAAATTAAGTAAAGGATATTTTGTTACAGGAACAGATACAGGAATTGGAAAAACTTATGTTAGTACTCTTTTATTTAAAGGTGTAAGTAAGATAGGAGGGACTTATTATAAACCTGTTCAAAGCGGAGCTTTTGAAATGTTTGGAAAGTTAACTTCTCCAGATGTTGAGTTTGTATGTGATTTTAATAAGATTCCATATGATAGCGAGATGACAACTTATCTTTTAAAGTCTGAAGTTTCACCACATTTGGCTGCTGAAATAGATGGAGTTGAAATTGATCCAAACAAAATAATAAATGATTGGGAAGAGTTAAAAGAAAAATATAGTACAGTTATTGTTGAGGGAGCAGGAGGACTTTATGTTCCTATTATTAGAAGTAAATTTTATATGTATGATTTAATGAAATTATTAAATATTCCAGCAATTGTAGTAGCAAGTAATAAAGTTGGGAGTATTAATCACACTATGATGACTATAAATTCTCTTAAAAGTATGGGAATTAAAATACAGGGAATAATTTTTAATAGAATAGAAAAGCATTATGATCGTACTGGCTACGAACAAGATAATATTAATATCATCAAAGAAATGAGTGGTATAGATAATATTATGATTTTAGATTTTGAACAAGATAGCTTTGATCAAGAGGAATTAATTAAATTTTTAGAGTTGAGAGAGGAAAAAAACAATGAATAATTTAACAGAACTACAAAAAAAAGATCTAAAATATATTTTTCATCCGTGTTCACAAATGAAAGATTACGAAAATTTACCACCTATGGTTATAAAGAAAGCTAAAGGTATATATCTTGAAGATGAACTTGGAAATAGATATATGGATTGTGTATCAAGTTGGTGGGTAAATCTATTTGGGCATTGCAATGAAAGAATAAATAAAGTTATCTGTGAACAAATTAATAATTTAGAACACGTTCTTTTTGTAAATTTTTCTCACGAGCCAGCTATTGAATTGGTTGAAAGATTACATAAAGTTGTTCCAAAAGGAATAGATAAATTTTTATTTGCAGATAACGGATCATCAAGCATTGAAATGGCATTAAAATTAAGTTTTCAATATCATCAGCAAACAGGAGCAAAGGAAAAAAGAAAATTTATATCATTAGCAAATGCTTATCACGGAGAAACTATCGGAGCTTTAGGGGTTGGAGATGTAGATATTTTTACATCTACATATAGACCTTTGATAAAAGAGGGAATTAAAGCTAAAGGACCAGATTGTTTTTATTGTCCATTCAAGAAAAATTTTGATTGTTGTGAAGCTGAATGTTTTTCAGATATGGAAAATATTATAAAAAACAATCACAAAGAGATTTCAGCAGTTATAATTGAACCTATGGTACAGGGAGCTGCTGGTATGAAAATATATTCACCTAAATATATTCAAAAATTGAGAAAGATTACAAAATATTATAATATTCATTTAATAGCAGATGAGATAGCAATGGGATTTGGAAGAACAGGGAAGATGTTTGCTATGGAACACGCAGGAGTTAGTCCAGATATAATGTGTATGGCAAAAGGGCTTTCTGCTGGCTATTATCCTATGTCAATAATAGGAATAACTAATGAAATTTATGATGCTTTTTATTGTGATTATTTAGAGGGGAAATCTTTTTTACACTCTCATACATATTCTGGTAACCCTATTGGTTGTAGAATAGCTGTGGAGGTTTTAAAGATATTTGAAGAGGAAAATATTTTAGAGGTTGTAGCAAAAAAAGGTGAGTATTTAAGAAAGAGAGCTACTGAAATTTTTGCTAATCACCCAAATATTGGAGAATACAGACAGATAGGACTTATTGGAGCTTTAGAATTTGTTAAAGATAAAAATAATAAAGAACTTTTTGATCCGAAAAAAAGAGCAGGTTATGAAATATATAAAATTGCTTTAAAAAAAGGTGCTTTACTTAGACCTCTTGGAAATATAATATATTTTATGCCTCCTTATATAATAACAGAAGAAGAGATAGACAAAATGCTTATGATTTGTAAAGAATCGATTGATGAATACCTAGATAGAAATAATTAAAAATATGCACCCTTACCTTACTTGAGGTTTCGGGTGCATATCTTATTTTAACTATTTATTTTCTTTAACAAACTTAGCTGCATTTTCTCCAGCAGTTTTTCCATAAACTGTAATATCAGTTACAGCATTTCCACCAATTCTATTAGCTCCGTGTACTCCACCAGTAATTTCTCCAGCAGCAAATAGTCCAGGAATTACTTTTCCATCAGCAGTAAGAACTTCAGCATTTGTATTGATACGAACTCCACCCATTGTGTGATGTACAGCTGGTGATACTTCAATAGCATAGAAAGGAGCTTTTACAAGTTCTCTTGGTAATGCAGTTTTACCAAACTCTTTATCTTCTCCAGCTTTTACATATCCGTTATATTTATTCATAGTTTCAACTAATGATTTTGCATCAATTCCAACTTTTTTAGCTAATTCTTCAAGAGTTGCTCCCTCAATAGCAAATCCTTTTCTAACATAACCATTAATTGCACCAAGTTTTTCTCTAACTTCTTGATCAAATACTAAGAAAGCACTTTTTCCAGTTTGTTCAAGTTCTGCTTTAGATACAACGTCTCTAGTTTCAAGTTCGCTTACAAATCTTTTTCCTTCTCTATTTACAAGAATTGCTCCCTCTCCTCTTACAGCTTCTGTAATCATAGCAGTCTTTTTATGCACTACTGTTGGGTGAGTTTGAATTTCAGTCATATCTACTAAATCTCCTCCCACAGCTTTTACCATTTTTATTCCATCTCCAGTAATAGCAGGACTGTTAGTTGAACCAAAACCTTTTAATGATGGTTTGTATTCAGCTACCATTTCAGCGTTTGCTCCAAATCCTCCAGTTGCCATAACTACTGCTTTTGCATTAATATTATATGTTTCACCTTTATGTTTAACTTCAACACCTGTTACTTTATCTCCGGTTTTTAAGATTTTAGTAACTTCAGTTTCTGTTCTTACATCAATTCCATCTTTTTCAGCAGTATCAGCAAGAGCATCAACAATAACAGGTCCTACTGCTTGTCCACCAGCAGGTCTGTGAGTTCTTTTAGCACTTTGTCCTCCTGTGAAAACAACTTCACTAAGATCTGCTCCTCTTTCTGTTAACCAATCTATTATATTTGCTGAATCCCCAGTAAGTTTTTTTACAAGTTCTGGGTTATTTACATTTTTTCCACCTTTCATAGTATCTTTATAGAAAAGTTCAGCACTGTCTTCAATTCCTAATTTTTTTTGTAATTTTGTATTTGCAGCATTAATTCCAGCAGTTGCATAGTTAGTATTTCCTCCTAACATTAACATTTTTTCTACTAAAACAACATTTGCTCCATTTTCTTTAGCAGAAATAGCAGCTGAAAGCCCTGCTCCTCCACCTCCAACAACAACTACATCAGTATTGATATTTTCTGCACCATAAGCAGTTGCAAATGCTAGTACAGCTAATAAACTCATAAGTTTTTTTCTCATTTTTTCCCTCCTCAAAACTATCTTATATTTTATATTTTCGCTACTTATATTATAACTTATCTATTTAATCAATGTCAACCAGCAAAATCAACTTTTAGCTGAATAGATTTTTATCTTTAACACAAAAAATATATTGATTTTACATAATTTTTACATAAAAAACTATTCTTCAGAGATCACTTCCTCTAATGCTTTATTAAACTCCTCTTTAGAAATTCCATATCTATTAAGTCTTGATAAAAATTGTTTACCGTTAGAGTAACCTATCCCAAGTTTTCCTCCAACTTTTTCACGTCTTATACTAGCTTCACTGTTTCCTACAAGTCCACACTCCATTAGATATCCCATATTAAAAGTCTCTGTAATATTATCTATTACACTGCATCTAGCTTTTTCTAAAGCATTGATTATAGCTTCTGGAGAAGCATTTTCTACTCCGATATCTCCATCTTTTGTTCCTTCAATTCTTCTTATGTAGGCGTCTTTAGCTTCTGGGAAAAATTTATGAATATATTTTCTTATCTCCTCTCCTGCGTGGTCAGGATCAGTCAATATAATTATTCCTCTATTTTGATTAGCTACTTTTATTTTTTCAATAGTTCCAGCTTTTCTAACAGCAAAACCATTAACTTGAATAATTTCTGCATCAACAGCAGCTTTTACTGCTGAAATATCATCTCTTCCCTCAACTACTATTATCTCTTTTATTTTCTTTTTCATCTTATTAACTTTACCTCTCATTAAATCTAATTTATTTTTTACCCTATTATTGTATCAGAAATTCTATAAAAAACCAATTACTTTTAAATTTTATTTTACATTTTTTTAACTTTTATTTAACTTGTAATTTACTTAAATTTTATAAAAAATTCATATAGTAGTTTTATAATGATTTAATCAAAGGTTATGGGAGGATTAATATGATTTACGGAGTAATAGACTTAGGATCTAATACGATTAGGCTTTCTGTTTTTAAGTATCAAAATAACAGAATAAAATTAGTACAAAATAAAAAAGCAATAGTTGGTTTAGCATCGTGCATTAAAAATGGTGGACTTACAGAGGAGGGAGTAATTAAAACTTGCAATGTTTTAAATCTCTATAAGACTCTTTTAGCAGAACAAGGAATAAAGGAGTTTTCTATTTTTGCCACAGCTTCACTTAGAAATATTAACAATAAAGATGCTGTTTTAAGTCAAATTAAAGAAAAAACAGGACTAGTTCCAGAAGTTCTTTTTGGAGATGAAGAAGCAAGACTTGATTTTATAGGAGTAAAAAACTCTTGTGAATTAAATAGAGGAATATTAGTTGATATCGGTGGAGGAAGTACAGAGATAGTTTTATTTGAAAATGGAGAGATTAAAAGATTGACAAGTGTTCCCATTGGTGCTTTGAATTTGCAAACAAAAGTTGTTAAAGGTGTAATTCCTACTGAAAAAGAGATTAAAAGAATGAAAAAAGTTTTAAATAAAACTTTAGATGAGCTAAAATGGGATTTTGAAAATGATTATGAGATGATGTACGCTATTGGAGGAAGTTCAAGAGCTGCTCTTGAGATAGCTAAAGAATTATTCGAAATTCCACAAACAGAACTTTCATTTACCAAATCAAATTTAAAAGCTATTTTAGGAAAAATAAAAAGCGTTGATCCTGCAGATTATAAAAAAGTATATAAAATTGTTCCTGAACGTATCTTCTCACTTGCTGGTGGAATTGTTATTTTAAATGAAATCTTAAATAGATTTGGTTGTAAAATTATAACTATTAGCAAAAATGGTATTAGAGAGGGATATTTTATTGATAGAGTTATAAGTGAGCTTAAAGAGGAAAAAACTTCAGAAGAAATTGTTGAAAAAACTGAAAATACTGCTGAAAATATTGAAGAGATAAAAGAGAATATTGAAAGAGAAGTAGAGAAGGAAGTAGAAGAAAGAGTCGAAAAGATAGAGGAGATTAAACAAGAGTTAGAGCAAGAGATTGAAAAGAATTTAAAAGAAGAAATAAAAGAGGAATTAGAAGATATAAAAAAAGATAAGAAAGATTTTAAAGCCAAAGAGATCAAAGGATCAAAAGAGGTTAAAAATGACAAAAAACAAAAATAAAGCTGACTGTATTGATAATCGTGAACTTTCGTGGCTAAAATTTAATGAAAGAGTTTTAGAAGAGGCTGATTGTGAAACTACTCCACTTCTTGAAAGACTAAAATTTATCTCAATTTTTACTACAAATCTTGATGAATTTTTTATGGTAAGAGTTGGAACTTTAAATGATTATATGAAATATATTCCAAACTATGTTGATGATAAAACTGGAATGTCTGCTAAAGAACAATTAAATGAGATTTATAAAAGTTCTGAAACTTTATATAAACTTCGTGATTATATATTTAAAAAGGTATCCAATTCACTTAATGAACATAATATTACATTTGAAAAAATGAATTCACTTGATGAGAATAAAATAAAAAAATTGGAAAAGTATTTTAAAAGAAATATTTTGCCTTTGCTTTCACCACAAATAATTGATGTATGGCACCCATTTCCATTTATTCAAAATAAAAAATTGAATATTGTTGTGCATTTAGAAAATAAGAAAAATAAGGTAATAGGAATAATTCCAGTACCTGATAATCTAAATAGAATAATAGTTCTTGATAAAGAACACGGAAAATATCTGCTACTTGAAGATGTAATCTTGTATTTTGCTCAAAATATATTTTCTATGTATAAATTTTTAGATAGTACTATTATGTGTGTTACAAGAAATGCTGATATAGATACAGATTTAGAAATTTATGATAGTTCAATAGATTATAGACAACATATGAAAAAACTTATTAAAAATCGTTCAAAACTTGCACCTGTAAGAATTGAGATGCAAAAGAAAATGAGTAGAGACTTTAACAAATATTTTATGGAAAAACTTAATTTAAAACAGGATCAGTTTTTTATATCTGAAACTCCTCTTGATATGACTTATTGTTTTGGACTAGAAAATCTTATTTCAGAAAATTTAAAAGCTAAGTTGTCATACAAGCCCTTTGCTCCTGTACAAACAATCAATAGTGAGCATATGATTGAAGAGGTATTTAAAGAGGATAGATTGTTACATTTCCCATTTGAAAGTATGAAACCTTTTTTAGATCTTATAAAAGAAGCTTCATATCACCCTAAGGTTAGATCTATCAAGATGACACTGTACCGTATTTCAAAAGATTCTAAACTTGCCAACTACCTTATAAATGCTGCTGAAAACGGTAAAGAAGTGACAGTCTTGATGGAACTTAGGGCAAGATTTGATGAAGAGAACAATATTGAATGGGCTCAAAAACTTGAAGAAGCAGGGTGCAAAGTTATATATGGAACAGACGGCTTTAAAGTTCATTCTAAAATATGTTTAATCACTTATCAAGATGATGAAGAGTTTAAATATATAACTCAAGTTGGAACAGGAAATTATAACGAAAAAACAGCTAAGATATATACCGATTTGTCTTTTATGACATCTAATGAAGAGATAGGAGTAGACGCTGATAAGTTCTTTAAAAATATGTCTATTGGAAATCTTGGCGGGGTATACAAAAAACTTTGGGTTGCTCCTGTTGGATTCAAACAAAATATAATAGCAAATATTGAAAGAGAAATAGAAAAGTGTAAGAATGGAGAAGAGGGAGTTGTAACTATAAAATGTAACTCTTTTACAGATAAAGATATTATTGAAAAACTTTTAAAAGCATCTCAAGCTGGTGTTAAAGTTACTCTTATAATTAGGGGTATATGTTGTTTAATCCCAGAAATATCTGGAGTTTCTGAAAATATAAGAGTCATTAGTATAGTAGGACGTTTTCTAGAACATTCAAGAATCTATGCTTTTGGAACTAAAGAGGATAGAAGAATTTATATTTCTTCAGGAGATATGATGACACGTAACACGGAACATAGAGTTGAAATATCTTGTCCTATTCAATCACCAAAGATTATGGAAAAAATTGAACATATATTGGATACAATTATTCACGATAATGTAAAAGCTAGAATTTTAAAAAGTGATAAAAAATATTTAAAA
>JAUNAY010000036.1 GCA_030527385.1 Fusobacterium sp.
TATCTCATCTTTTATTTTCTCATAATTAGCTGTCTGTGCATTAAATTTCCACCCAATTTTATATATTTATCAATAGAGATATTATCTCCAGATATCACCCCACCATATACTCCGTATGACAAAGTAAGTTTTTTATTTAGAGGAATATATCCATCTACAACATAAAGAGGTCCATATAGATTTGAGTTTGAATTTCCATAACTTCCCTCCCATACATAATTAAATTCTCCTTTTATTCCAGAAGTAGGATTTATTAACTTATTAGTTTTATCCAAGCTTAGTTTTAAAAATGCTTCGTTATATTTTTTTGAATATTCAAACTGCTCTGTCCAATTAAAGCCTGTATCCTGTTTTAATTCTACATAATTAAAAGCTATTCCATATGCTGCTAAAATTTCATTATTGTATTGTGTCAATATTCCTGTTTCAAATCTTAGATTTTCACTTGTATAATCTGCTATTTTTTTAGTTTTATCATATAAATATAATGGTGCTTCATAATAACCAGCATTTGCAAATACACCTATTTTATTGGATAAACCATAGTAAAAGAAATTATCCATAGTTACTCCCAAATAGTCACCAAATTGTGCATTGATTGACGATGTATTTCCAAGTTTATTAATATTTGTAAACTCTGTTCCTATATTGAAAGTAGTTCCATAACCTGTTGAATAACTAGCTCCTATTCCAAACAAATTAGCAGGGTTAATTTCAGCATCTAATACTAAATCGTTTCCTTGTACATCATAATAAACTTTATTTACAAAATCTATATTATATATTTTTAGCATAATTTCTTCTAACTCATCATAAGTTAAATATCTATCCTTATATTTTCCTAAAATATTTTCAAAAATCTCTTTTTTATTTTCTGGTATCTTTTCACTATATTTTATATTTTCAACATATATTCTACCCTCAAGCATTCTTTCTTGATATTTTTTCTCTCTTTTTGGCAATTTTTCAATAGAATAAAGTTGATCTAAGGTTGCTTTCTTCCCTAATTCTATCAATTCTTTTCCTTTTTTTATATCTGTTGCACTATAATTCTGAATATCTGGAGATATTAAAATTGTAGCCATATTTCTTTGTTCCTGTGTTGAAGAAGCACTTTGAATAGTAACTAATTGGTTTAAAACACTTAATATATTGTAATCTTTATTATCTTTTACCTCATTTCCAACATCACTAGCTATTACAATGTCTGCTCCCATTTTTAAAGCATCTTCAACTGGAAGATTTCTTGAAACTAATCCATCTACATAAAGATTTCCATCTATTTCTACTGGCTCTAAAATAGTTGGAATAGCTATACTTGCAGTTACAGCTCTTGCTAAATCTCCCTTTCCTAATGCCACTGCCTTTCCACTATTTAAGTCTGTGGCTACAACTCTTAAAGGAATCGGCAGTTTATCAAAATCACTTATATCCTCTGCTCCAGCAAAAATTTTTTTTAATCTCAAATATATAATCTCTGTATTTCCTATTCCTTTAGGTAAAGAGAGATTAAACTCTTTATCATATCTCACTGTTGCTGCATATTTTTTATTATTTACCTTTTGTTCTAAAGGAACTTTCTTATTTTCTAACTCACCATTAATATAACTATTCCAATCTGTATTCAGTAAAAGTTTTTCTATCTCATCTGGTGTATAACCTATTGAATATAAAGCTCCTACAACTGCTCCCATACTTGTTCCAGTTATACAGTCTATTTTTATATTATTTTCTTCTAATACTCTTAAAACTCCTACGTGAGCAAGTCCTTTTGCCCCTCCACCACTAAGAGCAAGAGCTATTTTCATATTTTTTCTGTCTTTTTTTAATTTTAAAGCTTTTGATTTTTCTAAAAATTTTATCTTGTTATTTAAAATAGATATCTGTTCTTTTAGCTTTTTTATCTCTATATCCTCTTCTAAAACAGGAGAATTATTTTTTCTTGACATTTCTGAAAAACTTTTTATTGGAATATATAACATCAAAATTAAAATTAATATATTAGTAACTCTTTTCATCTCTACTCCTAATTTTATTAAACTTATTTCTTCTCATATGACTACTTTACATTATAACAAGTTTTTTATGTAAATACTATGATTTAATAAAAATATAGTATCAATTTTCTTTATAAAATAATTAACTCATATTTTAAAAAGATTTTGGAAAAAATAGGAAATCTATGGTATAATAGTTAGAAAATAAGTCTCAGAACCTTGTAAGTAGTAAGAAGTGAACAATGAAAATTTTATTCATTGTTTGCTCCTTATTATTTACCTTCTGAGCTTTATAAAAAACTAAAATGGAGGAGTTTATGTTTGACGAAAAAAAAGTTGAATTAGAACTAGCTGGAAGAACACTTAGTTTTTCTACTGGTAAAATAGCAAGACAATCTTGCGGTGCTGTTATGGTACAATATGGAGATACTGTACTTTTAAGTACTGTTAACCGTAGCAAAGAACCTAGAAAGGAAGCTGATTTCTTTCCTTTAACAGTAGACTATATTGAAAAATTTTATGCTGCTGGAAAATTCCCAGGTGGATTTAATAAAAGAGAGGGTAGACCATCTACAAATGCAACTCTTACAGCAAGACTTATAGATAGACCTATCAGACCTATGTTCCCAGATGGATTTAACTATGATGTACATATTGTTAATACTGTTTTTTCTTATGATGAAAAAAATACACCAGATTATTTAGGAATTATAGGATCTTCAATGGCTCTTATGCTATCTGATATACCTTTCCTTGGACCAGTTGCTGGAGTTGTAGTAGGACGTAAAGATGGAGAATTTATCCTAAATCCTACTCCTGCTGAATTGGAAGAAAGTGAACTTGAACTTTCTGTTGCTGGTACAAAAGATGCTGTTAATATGGTTGAAGCTGGTGCTCAAGAATTAGACGAAGAAACTATGTTAGCTGCTATTATGTTTGCCCACGAAAATATTAAAAAAATCTGTGCTTTCCAAGAAGAGTTTGCAAAAGCTGTTGGAAAAGAAAAAATTGAATTTACTAAAAAAGAAGTATTACCTCTAGTTAAAGATTTCATTGATCAAAATGGAATGGAAAAATTAAAAGCTGCTGTTCTTACTCTTGGTAAAAAAGCGAGAGAAGAAGCTGTTGATGGCTTAGAAGCTGAACTTATGGAAGCTTTTATCCTTCAAAACTATGAAGGTGTAGCTGAAGAAGATCTTCCAGAAGAAGTTATTGATGAATTTAAACTTTATTATCACGACTTAATGAAAAAATTGGTAAGAGAAGCTATTCTTTACCATAAACACAGAGTTGACGGAAGAAAAACTACTGAAATCAGACCTCTTTATGCTGAAACTAATGTTCTTCCTATTCCTCACGGATCTGCTATGTTTACAAGAGGTGAAACTCAAGCTGTTGTTATTACTACTCTTGGAACAAAAGAAGATGAGCAACTTGTTGATGATTTAGAAAAAGAATACTTCAAGAAATTCTATCTACATTACAACTTCCCTCCTTACTCAGTAGGAGAAGTTGGAAGAATGGGATCTCCTGGAAGAAGAGAACTTGGACACGGATCACTTGCTGAAAGAGCACTTAGATATGTAGTTCCATCTGAAGAAGAGTTCCCATATACTATAAGAGTTGTTTCTGAAATAACTGAATCAAATGGTTCTTCATCTCAAGCATCTATTTGTGGAGGATCACTTTCACTTATGGCAGCTGGTGTTCCTATTAAAGAACACGTTGCTGGTATTGCAATGGGACTTATCAAAGAGGGAGAAGAGTTCACTGTTTTAACAGATATAATGGGACTTGAAGATCATTTAGGAGATATGGACTTTAAAGTTGCTGGAACTAAAAATGGTATCACAGCATTACAAATGGATATTAAAATAACAGGAATTACTGAAGAAATTATGAGAATAGCTCTTAAACAAGCTCACGATGCTAGAATGGAGATTTTAGAGCTTATGAACAATACTATTCCTGTTCCTGCTCCAATAAAATCTACTGTACCTAGAATCCATCAAATGAAAATAGCGACTGATAAAATAGCTACTCTTATTGGACCTGGAGGAAAAAATATCAAGGGAATTATTGAAAAAACTGGAGCAACAGTAGATATTAATGACGACGGAAATGTATCTATATTTGCAAAAGATGAAGAAACTTTAAATGAAACAATTACTTTAGTTAATTCATACGTTAAAGATGTAGAAGCTGGTGAAATATACAAAGGTAAAGTTGTAAGCATTACTAAATTTGGTGCATTTATGGAAATTTTACCTGGAAAAGAAGGACTTCTTCACGTTTCAGAAATTTCTCACGAAAGAGTAGCAAATGTTGAAGATGTTTTAAAAGTTGGAGATGTATTTGATGTTAAAGTTATCTCTACTGAAAATGGAAAAATTAGTTTAAGTAAAAAGAAAATTTAATTTTTTAGGGAGAACACAGATACCCTCTGTGTTCTCTTTAATATAAGATATTAATGAGGTGAAGAATGAAATTTGCTTTAATAAGCTTAGGTTGTAGTAAAAACTTAGTTGATAGTGAAAATTTTATTGGAATTCTTATAAATAAAAAAGGTTTTGAAGTAACTAGTGAATTAAGTGAAGCTGAAATGATAATAGTTAATACTTGTGGTTTTATCGGAGATGCTAAAAAAGAATCTATTGAAACTATTTTAGAAGTAAGTGAATTTAAACAAACTGGTAAATTAAAAAAATTAATAGTTACTGGTTGTCTAGCACAAAGATATGCAGAAGATATTTTAAAAGAGTTACCAGAAGTTGACGCTGTTATTGGTACTGGTGAAATTGATAAAATAGAAAAAGTTGTAGATGAAATATTTGCAGGTAAAAAATCTGTTGAAACTTCTAGTATGAATTTTCTTGCTGATGCTAATACAGACAGAGTTTTAACAACTGCATCTCATACAGCTTATTTAAAGATCTCTGAAGGTTGTGATAGAAAATGTACTTATTGTATTATTCCACAACTAAGAGGTAGATTAAGAAGTAGAACTATTGAAGATATTTTAATAGAAGCTAAAAAATTAGTAACTTCTGGAGTTAGAGAGCTAAATCTTTTAGCTCAAGAAACTACTGAGTATGGAATAGATCTTTATAAAGAAAAATCATTAGCAAAATTAATGAAAGAACTTGTAAAAATAGAAGATTTAAAATGGATAAGAACATATTATATGTATCCAGATTCTGTTACAGATGAATTAATAGAAGTTATGAAAAATGAGGAAAAAATTTGCAAATATTTTGATATTCCTATTCAACACGTTTCTGACTCTATTCTTCAAAATATGGGTAGAGCTAAAACTGGAGCTCACTTAAAAGATATTTTATATAGAATAAGAAAAGAGATTCCAAATGCTACATTTAGAACTTCTGTTATAGTTGGATTCCCTGGAGAGACAGAAAAAGATTTCGAAGAACTTAAAGAGTTTATAGAAGAGTTTAAATTTGACTATGTTGGTGTATTCAAATATTCAAGAGAAGAAGATACAAAAGCATATGATATGGCAAACCAAGTTCCTGAAAATATAAAAGAAAAAAGATGGGTAGAGCTTACTAATCTTCAAAGTAAGATAGCTGAAAATAAAAATAGAGCTATGCTTGGACAGATTGTTGAAGTTATGATTGATGGAGTTTCTTCTGAAAGTGAATACCTACTAGAAGGAAGAACAAAAGGACAAGCTCTTGAAATAGATGGAAAAGTTCTTACAAATGATGGTACAGCAAAACCTGGAGAAATTGTTAAAGTAAAATTAGAACAAAATTTTGATTATGATTTTATTGGACCAATCGTTGAAAACGAAAAATAATAATTTTTAATTTGTGTTTTGGAGGAAAAATTATGAACCTACCTAATAAACTAACTTTTATAAGATTAGTACTAGCTATACCTTTTATTTATTTTCTTCAAGAATCTGGAAATATAGATCCTAATTTAGCTTTAACTTATAGACTTATAGCGTTTGCTGTCTTTGTTATAGCATCTCTTACAGATTTTTTTGACGGTTATCTTGCTAGAAAATATAATCTTATTACAGATTTTGGAAAATTAATGGATCCATTAGCTGATAAAATTCTTGTTATTTCAGCTTTAGTTCTATTTGTTGAATTAAGATATATTCCAGCTTGGATGTCAATTATAGTTATAGCTAGAGAATTCTTAATAAGTGGTATTAGAATGTTAGCTGCTGCTAAAGGGGAAGTTATTCCTGCTGGGAAACTTGGAAAATATAAAACTACTAGTCAAATGATTGTAATTTTGATTATGATAATTGTTGGAAATCAACCGTATAATTTTTATCTTATGATGATTCCTATCATACTTACTCTTTGGTCTGGTTGGGAATATACATCAAAAGCTAAACATTATTTTATGAACTGTAAATAGTAAGTTTTATAAAGGAGATCAATATGATTTTATTATTTAACATTTTTAGTAAGATAATATTTGTCATCAATACCCTTATAGTTATAAGAGTAGTACTTTCTTGGTTATCTCCAAATTCAAATAATGCTTTTACTGATTTAGTTTATAATCTAACAGAGCCTATTTTAAAACCTTTTAGAGTACTACTTCCTATGGGAAATTTAAGAGTTGATTTGTCACCAATGGTGGCCTATATTTTCTTATCAATATTAAAAAGATTAGTTTTTTATTTATTATTTTAATAGGGAAGCTACTGCTTCTCTATTTTTCTTAGAAAACAGGAGTTGATAAATGTGGAAGATATTATAAGCGAATACCATATTCCTGTCCTTTATAGAGAGTGTCTTGATAATCTTGTTATTAACAAAGATGGAGTATATCTTGATTGCACTCTTGGTGGTGGTGGACACTCAGAGGGAATATTAAAAGAGTTATCCGATAAAGGAAGACTTGTTTCAATAGATCAAGATCAACAAGCTATTGATTTTGCTAAAAAAAGACTTGAAAAATATGGCAATAAATGGCAAGTATTTAAAAATAATTTCGAAAATTTAGATACTGTCATATATATGGCTGGTTTTGATAAAGTTGATGGAATTTTAATGGACATTGGAGTTTCTTCAACACAATTAGACGATCCTGAAAGAGGTTTTTCATATAGATATGATACGAAACTAGATATGAGAATGAACCAAAATAATTCTCTTTCAGCTTATGAAGTAGTAAATGAATATCCAGAAGAAAAATTAGTTAAAATTTTCTTTGAATATGGTGAGGAAAGAAATGCTAAAAAAATAGCTAAATTTATTTGTGAAGCTAGAAAAGAGAAAAAAATCGAAACAACTGGAGAATTAGTAGCTATTATTAAGAGAGCTTATCCTGAAAGAGCTGCTAAACATCCTGCTAAAAAAACTTTCCAAGCTATTAGAATAGAAGTTAATAGAGAACTTGAAGTTCTTGAAAAAGCAATAGATAAAGCCGTAGATTCTTTAAAAGTTGGTGGAAGACTTGGAATAATTACTTTCCATTCTTTAGAAGACAGATTAGTTAAAACTAAATTTAAAGAATTGGCTACTGCTTGTAAATGTCCACCTGGACTTCCTATCTGCGTTTGTGGAGGAAAAGCTAAAGTAAAATTGATTACTAAAAAACCAATAATTCCTGAAGGAGAAGAACTAGAATTTAACAACAGAGCTCACTCTTCAAAATTAAGAGTAGTAGAAAGGATAGATTAAAGTGAAAAAAACTTTTATTTTTGTATTTTTCACAATAATAGTAATTTGGCTTATCCACGGATCTCTTTTAATAAGAATCTCTAAATTAGAGCAATCTATTACTAAAGATAAAAAAGAGCTTGAGAATGTTGAAAAAGAACTGAATAAAAAAATTATCGAATATGATACAAAAATTGATCTTGATAAAATTGGAAAAGAAATGAGAATCAAAAAAAATATGGAAATCTCTAATAAAATCAATTTTTTCCAAATAGATAGTCAAAAAAATAAATAGTTTCATCTTTTGGGAGGTTAAATGGTAAAAAAAAATCAAATAATTGAATTACAAATAGATAAGATAGTTAATGGAGGAGAGGGATTAGGATATTTCAACGATTTTGCAATATTTGTACCTATGTCAGTTCCTCAAGATAAAGTTAAAGTTAAAATTATCTCTGTAAAAAAAAGTTATGCTCGTGGGCTTATTGAAGAGATTATTACTCCTGGAGTTGAAAGGGTTAATGATCTATCTAAAATAACTTTTGAAGATTTTCAAGGTTGTGACTTCGCTATGTTACAGTATAACGCCCAATTAAAATATAAAAAACTTATGGTTGAAGATGTTATTCAAAAAATAGGTAAACTAAATAATATACCTATTTTTGATGTCATTGGAAGTGAAGACCCATATCATTACAGAAATAAAATTATAGAGCCTTTTAGAAAGTTAAAAGGAGAAATAATCACTGGATTTTTTAAAAGAAAATCACACGAAGTTTTTGAAGTTGAAGAAAATATTCTTAACTCTAAACTTGGAAATAAAATTATAAAAGAACTTAAAAATATTTTAAATAGAGAAAAAGTATCTGTTTATGATGAAAATGAACATAAAGGAATACTTAGAAATATTATGGTTAGAACAAATTCTAAAAATGAAGCTATGGTTGTTTTAATCATTAATTCTTCTAATGTTGAAAAAAGATTTAAAGATATGTTAATGGAGTTAAAAAATAAAGTTAATGAGATAAAATCTATCTATATATCTTTAAACACTAAAAAAACAAATGTAGCTCTTGGCGAAAAAAATATCTTTATTTGGGGTGAAAAAAATATAACTGAAGAGATTGAAGGTATTAATTTTAATATCTCTCCTCTTTCTTTCTTCCAAATAAATCTGCCTCAAACAAAAAAATTATATAGAACAGCTATTGAATTTTTTGAAAATATAGAAAATAAAAATATAGTTGATGCTTATTCTGGAACTGGTACTTTAGCAATGATTTTGTCTAAAAAAGCAAAAAAAGTTTTTGCTATTGAAATAGTTCCATCAGCTACAAAAGACGGAATAAAAACAGCTCAAGAAAATGACATTCATAATATTGAGTTTATTAATGGAGCAGTTGAAGAAAAAATGCTTGAACTTATGAATAGTGGCAAAAAAATAGATTCTATTATTTTTGATCCACCTAGAAAGGGAATAGATGAAGCAAGTCTTTTAAAAACAGCTGAAACTGGGATAAAAGAGATTGTATATATATCTTGTAATCCATCTACTTTTGCTAGAGATGCTGAAATATTAAGTAGACAAGGCTATATTTTAGAAAAAGTGCAACCTGTTGATATGTTTCCAGGAACAAGCCATACTGAAGTAGTTGGGCGTTTTATAAAAAAATAATAACTAAATAACTCCAGCGATTTTTTCACTGGAGTTATTTAAAAATTTATTTATCATTTTTATAATATATATTTATCTAAATTTTCTTCTTCATTTTCTTTTTTAAATACCTTTTTTACAAAGTTTATATCCACATTAATTTTCTTTTTCTTTTCATATGGTGCTTCATACATAACTTCTCTTAATAATTCTTCTATTACAGAAGCTAATCTTCTAGCTCCTATATTTTCTACTTTATCATTCATTTGAGCTGTTAGTTCAGCTATCTTTTCAATAGCCCCTTTTGTAAAACTAAGTTCCACATTATCAGTAGCTAACATAGCTTTATATTGCTCTAAAAGATTATATTCTACATCTGTTAAAATCTTTATAAAATCTTCCTTTTCAAGATTTTTAAGTTTTACCCTAACAGGAAATCTTCCTTGAAGCTCTGGCATTAAATCTGAAGGCGAACTTTGAGTAAATGCTCCTGCTGCTATAAATAAAATATGATCAGTTTTTACAGGTCCTAATTTAGTCATCACAGTACTTCCTTCAACTATTGGAAGAATATCTCTTTGAACTCCTTGTCTTGAAACTTCCCCTTTTCCAACTCCATCTCTTTCTGCTATTTTATCAATTTCATCAATAAAAATTATTCCATTATTTTCAACATTGTCAATAACTTCTTCATTTAAACTGTCCAAATCTAATTTTTTTTCTACCTCTTCACTAATAAATATCTCAATAGCATTTTTTACGCTAGTTGCAAATTTTCTATTTTTTCCTGTTACACTTGACATAACCTGATCCAATATATTTCCTATCCCAGAAGCTTCGTCTCCCCCAGATACAACTTCAATTATAGGCATATCCATATCTTTTTTTGTTTTTTCTATTTCTATTTCTTGATCATCATAAATTCCAGCTTTAATATCTTTTACTATTTTTTGTTTTTCTTCATCATTTAGAGAATCATATGGTTTTAAAATTTTAGCTACTTTTTCTAAAGCTGAGTCATACACTGCATCTCTCAGATCAATATATTTTTGCTCTTTCATTTTTCTATAAGTTACTGCTACTAGATCTTTAATTATACTCTCAACATCTTTTCCTACATACCCAACTTCAGTATATTTTGTAGCTTCTACTTTTAAAAATGGAGCATTGGCTATCTTAGCTATTCTTCTTGCTATCTCTGTTTTTCCTACACCAGTAGATCCCATCAATATTATATTTTTAGGAGTTATTTCCTTTCTTAATTCTTCGTTATCTATATTTTTTCTTCTATCTCTATTTCTTAAAGAGATTGCTACATATTTTTTAGCTTCATCTTGTGATATTATATATTTATTTAGTTCCTCAACTATTTTTTGAGGAGTAAGCCCTTTAATCATTGTTATCTCCTTCGATTAATTATTTTTTATATAGATTATTATATCATAGAGTTGTCATTTTTTTTATACT